>JBIIOB010000177.1:0-5171 GCA_044337125.1 Bacteroidia bacterium | reverse complement strand
ATCTCAAATCACTTTTATTAAGTGGGTTTGATGTTGCGCCTACTGATGACTTTTTGGATAGTCGTAAAGCAATGCTTGTAAATGGCGATTGCATTGTAGGTTTAGCTGCACCTCGTAAGTCCTTACGTGAGTATTTTTATAAAAATGCCGATGCAGATGAAATGATCTTTATACACAAAGGAAAAGGGAAGTTGCGCACATTTTTAGGCAATATTCCATTTGAATATGGTGATTACTTGATTATTCCTCGTGGAATGATTTATCAAATTGATTTTGAAACGTCTGACAATCGATTGTTCTATGTAGAATCATTTGCTCCATTTCATACACCAAAACGCTATAAGAGTTCATCTGGACAATTATTAGAACATTCACCATTTTGTGAGCGTGATTTTAAATTGCCTTCTGAATTAGAAACGTTTGATGAAAAAGGGGATTTCTTGATTAAGGTGAAGAAAGAAGGGATGATTCATGAAATGGTTTATGCTACGCATCCATTTGATGTTGTTGGATGGGATGGGTATAATTTCCCTTATGGATTCAGTATTCATAATTTTGAACCAATAACTGGTCGTGTACATTTACCACCTCCAATTCACCAAACATTTGAAACATCCACATTTGTAGTTTGTTCATTTGTTCCTCGTATGTACGATTATCATCCACAAGCAATACCTGCTCCATACAACCACAGCAATGTAGATAGTGATGAAGTATTGTATTATGTAGATGGTGATTTTATGAGTCGTAACAATATTAAACAAGGTCATATTACTTTACATCCAAAAGGAATTCCTCATGGACCAGCACCTGGAGCAATGGAGCGTAGTATTGGACAAAAAGAGACACAAGAATTAGCGGTAATGGTTGATACGTTCCGTCCGTTAATGGTTACTGAAGAAGCAATGAAAATTGATGATGGTAAGTATTATAAATCTTGGGTTGAATAGTTAAAATTAAGAATTAAAGAAATGGAAAATTGGGGAGTCCATTTTAGAATTCAAAGACATAGAAATTAAAGTAATAAAATTCTCCAATTCAATAATTTAAAATTATATAGTATGGCAAAAGTTGTAAAAAATGTAGAATACGGTTTAGAAAAAATATTTGAAGGAGCGCAAGATTTCCTTCCATTATTAGGAACTGATTATGTTGAATTTTATGTAGGAAATGCAAAGCAAGCTGCGCATTTTTATAAAACAGCATTTGGATTTCAATCATTAGCATATGCTGGTTTAGAAACTGGGGTTCGCGACAGAGTATCCTATGTTTTGAAACAAGATAAAATCCGTTTGGTATTAACTACAGCGCTTAGAAGTGATTCTCCAATTGGAGAGCATGTAAAAAAACATGGTGATGGTGTGAAGGTAATTGCATTATGGGTTGAAGATGCTACAAAAGCTTGGGAAGAAACAACGAAACGTGGTGCGAAGTCATTTATGGAACCTACTGTTGAGAAAGATGCAAATGGTGAAGTAGTTCGTTCAGGTATTTATACATACGGTGAAACTGTTCACATGTTTGTTGAGCGTAAAAAATACGATGGTCCTTTTTTACCTGGATTCGAAAAATGGGTGAGTGATTATAATCCTACACCAGTTGGATTAAAATTTATTGACCACATGGTTGGAAATGTAGGTTGGGGAGAAATGAATCAATGGGTGAAATGGTATGAAGATGTGATGGGATTTGTAAATTTCTTGTCATTTGATGATAAGCAAATCCACACAGAATATTCTGCTTTGATGAGTAAAGTAATGAGCAATGGTAACGGTCGTATCAAATTCCCAATCAATGAACCAGCTGAAGGTAAAAAGAAATCACAAATTGAAGAATACATTGATTTTTATGAAGGACCAGGAGCGCAACACATTGCAGTAGCAACTGATAATATTATTGAAACAGTAAAACAATTACGTGCTCGTGGAGTTGAATTTTTATCTGCACCACCACATGCTTATTATGAAGAAATTCCAGCTCGTTTAGGTGAACACATGGAAATGATGAAAGAAGATATTGGTGAACTTGAAAAATTGGCAATTCTTGTTGATGCTGATGAAGAAGGATATTTATTGCAAATATTCACAAAACCGGTAGAAGATAGACCTACATTGTTCTATGAAATTATCCAACGTATGGGCGCAAAAGGCTTTGGTGCTGGTAATTTCAAAGCGTTGTTCGAATCAATTGAAAGAGAACAAGAAAAACGCGGAACATTATAATCATTTCTTTTCGCATAATAAAAATCCCAAGCAGTTAACTGCTTGGGATTTTTTATGTCATATTGGATGGAATGTCTTATTTTTGAAGGTATTTTGTCATGAAGCACCTGTTATCGATTTTTTTTGTATTTCTTATTACATCCTCCTTTGCGCAAAAGGAAGTGGATTCCCTTGCACTTTTATTAAATAAATCAACTGATGACTATCAAAAGGCTGATCTATTAAGGGAACTGGCATTCGAACTTACTGTTCATGATAATAATAAATCAATTGATTACGTCAATCAATCAATTTCACTTTCCAAAAAAATAAATTATTCAAAAGGGATAATTGAAGGATTGAACCAGCTAGCCCTAAACGAAAGGACAAAGGGAAATTATTCATTAGCATTGATACACCTCAAAGAAGCATTTCTTTTAGCTCAAAATGAAAGTGATTTAAATTTATCGGCTAATTCATTGTTGAATATAGCGGATGTATATTCTACCTTGAAAAATTACAACAAAGCAATATTGTATTATCAAAAAGCGTATGAAATATATCTTAAAAAAAGCAATAAAACGCAACAGATTATTTGTTTAAGTAGAATTGGCAATAGAACCATGGATATTGGTGGGGAATTAAACGATTCAAGCTATTTTTTTAAAGCAATTAATATCTATGAGGCTGCAAAGGAGTTATCCATTACAGTAGATGAAAAAGCAAAAAGTTTGGTTCTGCAAGTAAACTTAGCTGATGCTTATAATATTTTAGGGAAACATACTCATAATAAGTTTCATTTATTCCATTCTATAAATTATTCCTTGCAAGTATTGAAGTTAGCAAGGGAATTTAAAATTCCTAGGTATTATGGGATCTCTTATTTGAATCTTGGTGAGTCGTATGAAAATTTGGGCGTGATTTCAAAAGCACTTTATCACTACAAAATAGCCTTGGAAAAATATACAGCTTTGGATGATAAACCATGGATAATTAATACCTGTAAGTTTATCGCAAAAGCAAATATTAAATTAGGTCATTTTGATGAAGCATTAATTTATTTGAATCAGGGATTGATTTTGGCTAAGAAACAAAATAGTAAAGAAAATCTTAGGGATTATTATGAATTATATTCTAAGATTTATCGCGCACAAAATGACTATAGAAAATCCTTGGAAAGTCTTGATTTGTATGGTATTTATAATGATAGTATTTTAACAGAAAATGCATCCATCCAAATGGCTCGCTTGCAAACTGATTTGGATTTAGTGCAAAAGGATAATCAAATTGCTTTATTAGTAAAAAATACAGCCATTCAAAAAAATGAATTTAGAATCCAGCGTATTCAGCGAAATTCTTTGATTGCTGGAATAATTGGAGTTTTCATTTTGTTGATTTTTATTTTTTATCGTTACCGCGAAAAAGAAAAATCAGAATTGGAAATTATTAAGGCAAAAAATATTGCGGAGCAAGCCAAAGAAGCACAAGAGTTGTTTTTAGCAAATACGAGTCATGAAATTCGTACACCAATGAATGGTATTATGGGGATGACGCGTCAGCTTCAAGATTCTGATTTGGACAAAGAGCAGCAAGAATACGTAAATGCGATTGCTGAATCTTCTAATAATTTACTGGTAATTGTAAATGATTTGCTTGATCTATCTAAGATTAGAGCTGGGAAAATGGTTTTTGAGAATAGAATATTTAGACTTGAAGATATTTTCAAAAATTTAGTTTATAGTTTGAAATACAGAGTTGCAGAGAAAAACATTGATTTAAACTTTCACATTGATCCAGAGATACCTAAATCATTGTTAGGTGATTCCGTTCGTTTATCTCAAATTCTATTAAATCTTGTTGGTAATGCAGTAAAATTTACTGAGAAAGGATATGTAAAATTAGAGGCGAAATTGCAAAGTATTTCAGATGAAAAAATTAATTTGTTGTTTGTGGTCTCAGATTCTGGTATTGGAATTCCAAAGGATAAAATGAAAAATATTTTTGACTCATTTACACAGGTAAATTCAAAAACTACTAAGAAATATGCAGGTACAGGTTTGGGGTTAAGTATCTCAAAGCAATTGATTGAGCAACAAGGAGGATTAATAAGTGTTCAAAGTGAAGTAAATAAAGGCAGTGTTTTTACCTTTTCATTAGAATTTGAAAAGGTAAATCCTAAATTAAGGATGAATCTTTCACTCGCAAAAAATGAAGCTATTTTTTCTTCGATTTTTAATAAAGTCAAGGTGCTTGTTGTAGATGATAATAAGATTAACCAAAGAGTAGCAAGTTTAGCACTTCAAAAATGGAAAGCAAAAATCAAATGTGTGGATGATGCAAAAACAGCACTTGATTATTTAAGAAAGCAGTCTTTCGATATTGTTTTGATGGATTTATCAATGCCTGAAATGGATGGATTTGAAGCAACTCGAATAATTAGAACTGAATTAAAATTAACTATTCCAATTATTGCAATTACAGCAGCAGCATTGGTTGGTGAAAAAGAAAAGTGTTTGTCTGCTGGTATGAATAATTACATTTCCAAACCATTTAATCCTTCTGATTTATTTGAAAAAATTAAAGCAGTATTGCCTAATGATAAGTTAACAATAAAGGAAATGATAATAGATTTGACTGATCTTTATCAACGCGCAGAGGGTGATATGGATTATTTAAATGATATTTTGGGAAGTTATATGGATGAAATGCCAACGTATCTAAATGAATTTAAAGAGTTTTTTAATGCCAATAATGCCATAGGGTTAGCAACACAGGCTCATAAAATGAGGAGTCCCTTAGCCTTATTGGGAGCTAAAAAATTGGTTGAACTTATGTTAGCATTAGAAAAAGCAATTAAGTCAGGTAATTTGGTTATTCCTGATGCTACTTTTAATGAAATTGTTACATCCATTGAACAATCAATGGAAGAGGTTAAACTAGAGTTGGAACTAATTGAATAGAAATGAATAG
>JBIIOB010000176.1:0-5177 GCA_044337125.1 Bacteroidia bacterium | reverse complement strand
CCATTAAATTAAAGCGTTGTGTAGGATAATTCATATATCGCATATAACGAACGCTTGCAATATTATTTACATTCAGGAAAAAGCCTAATTTCTTATTATAACGATATTCTAAACCGATATTAGCATCAAATACACCATTCAATTCCTTAGCAACTACTTTTGTACCTGTTATAGAGCTTGCATCTACTTCAACTGTTTTTGCAAATTGATTTCCTAAATAAAAAAGGTCAACCTTTGCTACAATCTTATCACGCAAATTATAGTTTGCAGAAAGCGTAATTGCCAACTCTGGCTTATACCATGCTCTTAACTCTGTTTTTGCTTTATAATTAAAATAATCGCCTCTTAAATTGATTCTTAACTTCTCTCTACTCTGATACGTAACCTCTCCCCCAACATTTAACACCTCTACATCATCATAAACAACATTAAACCTATTTTGCAATAAATCTTTTGTGTCATTTATAAAGAGTGCCATATTTCCAACACTTTGATAGGATGCTTTTGCATTGTAGGCAATTTTGGAGGACAATGTTCCTTTCAAACCACCATATAGTTCATATTTCTGGTTGGAATTTTTCATGGTTAAATCAGACAAAACAAAAGGATTGCTATCTGTTAATGTTTTGAAACTATTCTTTTGTAATCCACCAGAAGCTCCAACATAAGGAATAATTATTTCATCAAAAATATTATAGCTCAAATCAACTTTTGGATAAAAATAAAATTTGGATTGAACAAACATATCCATCACAAACGATACACCTAACTGAGCACTATATCGCTCCCCTTTTGCAATAAAATTTGGATTAAGTGATATAATTGTATTATTTGTTGTATCCGTTTTTGTTTTATAGTTATAATAATCAACCGATGCATTCACACGTAACAATTCTTTGTACAAAGCGGTTTGTAAATATCCACTTGCTTTGATATTATTTTCAGATGATTTATACAAATCAGCCAAATTATAATAACTCAATTTAATATCATGATTGTATCTACTTGCTTTCGGATAATGACTCATTAAATCGGCATTAGCTGAAAACAAATTAAAACGTTGAACAGTTGCATCATTCTCCAATTCAAACAATGTAGGATCATAGCCGTAAAAATGAACCACATTGCGAGCATAATCAAAGTTTCCTGATAAGGTATGTTCCTTTAAAAATTTCTTTCCATACAAGCTGATTTCGTTATCACTAAATCCAGCAAAACCATAATCCTTTAGCGTTGCTTTAGAAGAAAGATGTTTCATTCTAAATCCATAAGCATGCTCTTTTGAGCGTAAACTATTAAACCACACTTCGCCATAAGGCGTTGTATAGGTTCCCATTCCAATTTTAACTAAACCACTATATAGTTTTGTTAAAGGCTCTCCTACCATTTGAGCAGCAGTGATAGGTTCAACCTCAAAACCAGTGGCTATCTTCTTCGAATTAAAACCGTATGGTCCAACTGGAAGCTTTTTGGTAGAATCTACCACAACTGGTGTTTCATTGATTTTTGAAGCATCAACAATAGTTGGACGAAATTGCCCCGTACCCACAAAAATCATTGATTGCAAGGTATCTTTTTGCGCAGTTAAGGCTGTGCTATGAACAATCAAAGCAAGCAATAACCATTTGAAAGAAAAATATTTTTTAATAAATGTCATTTTGTATTGAATTAATTTTGTTCAATTTTAATTTCTTCTACAGGTGGAACTGTTGTTGACTCTTGGAACAACTCGTTTTGTTTATCTGTATTTTCCTCAAACTCTAATTTAATTGGCTCTTCCACTGCTTTTGTTTTTTTGGCAGCTTCTTCATCTGCATTTATTTTATCTAATTTCTCTTGAGCAATTTTTATCAATTCAGGAATTTCAGAATCCTCTATTACTCCTTGTAAAGTTGCTTTTGCTTGAAAATTATTCGAAGTTGCTACATAATTATCGGCTTGCAATATCAAAGCCTTACTTATCCAATAAACAGTCCCTTTGCCACCTTTTATAAAGTCAAACACCACTTTTTCAGATGCTTTAAAATCATTTTTCAAATAATAAATATTTGCAACTTGATAATTTGCTTCAGCACCTAAAGCACTTTTTGCGCTGGAAGCAAGTACTCTAAACTCTGCCATTGCATCATCGTATTTTTGTTGTGTTAAATAAGATTGAGCAATGGTATAATGTGCTTCGTTAATCAATTCAGTGCTCACATTTTCTATTGCCAATACTTTTGTTGCATAAGTAATTGCATCAGCATCATTCTTCAACAGATGATTACAACGCATTAAACCGATTTTTGAAGCAGCATTGTTTTTTGGATTTTCAGCAATCGACTCTAATTGTAAAAAATATCCCATTGCTTTAGAATAATCTTGTTTTTTGAAAACCATATCTGATGCACGTGAAAGTGCTTGTTCAGAAAATTGATTTTTATTTTTATTTACAACGAATTCGTATCCTACCAATGCGGCATCCAGATTCCCTAGTTTATAATCACATTCAGCTTTATAAAAATTAGCTTCTGTGCTGAATATTCCATTCGAAAATTTTTGGATATACTTTTCGAAATCAATCACCACATTTTTACAATCTTGCTCTAAATAATGTGTTTTACCAATATTGAAAGCAATTGAATCCAATGTAATCTGTGACATCGATAAACCATAATTAGCCATCATTTTATCCAAACCATCCACATCTCCTTTGTCTGTATATATTTTCTGAATAATATTGATTGCTTCTTTCGCATCCGAAGATTGTTTGTCGCGTTTTATTAATTTATCAAAATACACCAATGCATTGTCATCCTCTTTTCTGTTGTAATAAATTAAACCAATTTTACTTAAACACACATTTTCATAAACACTGTTTGGATATTCTGTCATAAAATTCTTAAATCCAGTCAATGCTAAATCTATTTGATTGTCTTGCAAGTATGCGTATGCCAATTCGAATTTCGCTTTTTGAATATAAGTAGAAGTACTTGCTCCATAGTTACTGATAAACGTTTTTAAATCAGCAACCTTAACAGCATGCTTTTTCTGAACTCCTTCAGCCATTGCTTTTTGAAACAACGCATAATCGGCATTAATCAACTTCATTTTATAGGATTGTCCGTAATAATCGGCAGCATTCGCAAAATCACGACTCATATAATAACCATCACCAATTCGATTCAATGCATCATTTATTTTCTTTTCATCCGCTTGTGGCTTAAAGGTTACAAATTTTCGGAACCATAAATTACTATTTTCATAGTCCTGTAATTTATAGTAACAATATCCAACATTGTAATTAGCATCACTGTATTCCATTCTAGCAATTGAGCCTGGTTCTTCAATAAATCCTTTATAAGCATCAATTGCATTCGAATATTTTTTCAAACGATAAAAGGATTCACCTTTCCAATAAACGGCAAGTGCAGAAATATTTTTATCAAACTTATAGGTCATTGATTTATCAAATAACTTAATCGCTTCATCATATTCCATATTATTGAACAAATCAACTCCGCGGAAATAAGCAACTTTTTGATAAGCTTGTTTCAATTCAGGGGTTAACGTTTTGATACTTTCAATTGCTTCGATTGCCCCTTTGTAATTTTTAGTGGTAGTAAATACATTTACCAAAAAGTGATATGCTTCATCTGTTCGCAGTGAGTTCGGATACTCTTTTAAATATTGTTGAAAAGCTTTTGTTGCTTCATTGTATGGATTATACGACAAATCGTAACACAATTTTGCATAGTTAAACAAAGCATCTTCGTTGATTACATTATCAAACTTTAATTTAGAAGCTTGACCATATGCATTGCGCGCATTTTGTTTATTATCCAATTTTAGATAACAATCCCCTAAATGATAATAAGCATTCTCGCTTAATGAATCATCCACATTGGTTGCTCTAATAAAATAAACAGAAGCATCATCGTATTCTTTTGTTTTATAATAAGCATAACCCAATTGGTAACTATCTTTTCTATCCAGATTAACAACTGCTTTTTCGTATTTTTTCAAGAATGGAATTGCTTCTTTGTATTTGTTTGTGCGGTAGTATGATTCGCCCAAAATACGTGCAATTTCGGGTGCACGTTTGGTATTCGCTGAATCTAACAATGCTGGTGCATAGGAAATAACACTATCATACTTTGCTTGCAAATAATATATCTGAGCAATGTAATAAGGCACAACAGCACCAAAGGTTTCGTTTTGTTTTAACTTAGTAAAATCGATCAATGCTGTTTCATAATTCTTCTCTGAATAAGCTATATGAGCATAATAGTATTTTGCAGAAGCCGAATATTTATTATCTACATCCTTAATTTCATAAAAATCTTTTTTTGCTTCAGTCGTTTTTTCAGAAACAAAATAACTGTATCCTCTTTTGAAATAAAATTCAGCTAACTCTTCTGTTGTTAACTCGTAAATATCAACCTTCGCAAACCAATCAAGGGATTCCTTGTATTTCTTTTTAAAATAATTGTATTTTCCTAGATAGAAATAAACGGATTTTACTTTCGGATTTTCAGGATGCTCTTTTGCAAATTGTTTTAAATACCATTCACCATCTTTATTAAACAATTCGGCCGCGCAAATTGCACGGTAATATTCTGCATCTATACGCATTAGCGAATTCGCTTCATGCGATTCAATGACCTTAATAAAACTTTTTTGAGCAGCTCCAAATTTTTCTTTCTGAAACAATTCAACTCCAGTTTTAAAATCTAAATCTTTATCGGAGTATACGGCTGTTTTTTGAGCGAATGCCAAAACCGATATAGAAAAACTCACAAAAAACACAAACCCTTTTAGCTTGTTCATCTAGTATAGTATATAAAATGAATAATGGTAAAATTAGTGAGGATAGATGCTTCAATAGTTGTAGGCTTTTGCAAGTTATTAACGCCACTTTGTTGAAAGTATTGCATATATATTATTTTCCAGAGCCACGATTGAAGTAATTTTAGGATGTTGTTTATTCCCGATTTGCGAGGGAGCGCAACCAAAGTTTAAATCGCCTTAAACAAGTGGCTTTGATTTGTTCGCAATTAAGAACCAGTAGTAGAAAGACGAATGGCACTCGACACAATCATCAGTTTAGCAAATGTTTCTATTTTTCAGAAACACAATTTGGTTTTAACCAATGTATCTCTTAATATCGACAAAGGAGAATTTGTATACCTATTAGG
>JBIIOB010000175.1:0-5198 GCA_044337125.1 Bacteroidia bacterium | reverse complement strand
CCAACTGGATTTCCAATTTGTAACGACTTAACTGCTTATACATTAACAAATGGAAATCCAGTTGGAGGTGTTTATTCAGGGTCGAATGTTACCGGAAACACATTTAATTCGGTAACAGCTGGAGTTGGTTCTCATCCAATTACGTATACTGTAACAGATACGAATGGTTGTTCAAACTCTTCTACTCAAAACATTACAGTTCAAAGTTGTACTGGCATTGAAGAGTTCAATGCTTATGAAGTTGTTGTGTATCCAAATCCTACAAGTGGATTATTTACAGTTGCAATCAAAAATGCAAACATTGAAGAATTAATTATCAGTGTAGTGGATATCCAAGGTAAAGAAGTATTTGGTTCAAGAGAAAGCAATATTACTGCTGACTATAATAAGCAAATCAATTTAGAAGGCTTATCTAAAGGAATGTATTACATTAAATTGAGTACAGGTTCTGATGTTAAGATTCAAAAATTAATTGTTCAATAAGAATTGAATAAGCATAAAACAAAGAGGCCCGACAAATTTTTGTCGGGCCTCTTTGTTTATATAAAAAGATAAAAAATAATTACTCGAATACTTCTAGTGTTTTTCCATCATAGCTAGCAAATACCATGCTTGGATGCGAATCTTGATGAAAGATATTTCCTTTATGGTCAATGGCAATTGCTCCTGCAAATCCATCGATTTCTTTTAATTCTGCAAATGTTTTTTCAAATGCTTTTTCAATAGTAAATCCATCGCTTACACGTGTAACAATTTTTGTTGCAACAGCAGTACTTACAATATCTTCTCCTATACCTGTACAGCTTACTCCACAATGCATCGTTGCATAATTTCCAGCTGTAGTTGCCGAATCCGAAATTCTTCCTGGTACTTCAAATCCTTTTCCACCTGTTGATGTGGCAGCGGCAATGTTGCCATGTGCATCCAATGCCACACATCCTACTGTGCCCATTGATTTCGTTCCTAATTTAGCTTCGTATTCTTTTCTACGTTGTGGAATTTCAGGATTAAACACTTCAAATTTATTGGAATAAGCAAATGTTGTAGCACCTTCTCCACCCAACACTCTATCTACTGTTCCGAATAATTTTTCCGCTACACGAATTGGATTTTTTACATTTTCAATATTCACAACACCGCTAAACTTTGTGCTCTTCCCATCCATCATCGATGCACTCATTCTTATTTTACCATCGCTCTGGATTTGAGAACCGATTCCTGCATTAAACAACTCATCGTTTTCTAATTGTTCTACTGCAAATACGATCGTTTCCAATGCAGTATGTGTTTTTAGAAATTCATACGAATTGCTTACAACCTGTTTCAACGCATTTTGTTTTGCAATTTTAGTTTCTAAACTCTGTGACGATTCACTAAAAAATCCTCCGTGTATAATTATTTTCATTTGCTATTATTTTAAAGCGTGTTGCTCATCATGAATTGTCATTTCGTGTTTCTCTAAATCGTAATGATCAAATTTACTCATTACGTGCACCACTAGGTTTTTAATGGATATAGGAGTTCCCATTTCAACTTGTGTTAAATTGGTGTCTTTAATATGTCGGCCATCAACTAATATTACAAGTCCAGACCCAATTGCTTCCATGTAGTTTCCATTGGTAATTAAAAAGCCAGTATCTTCTCCTAATCCAATTCCCAATGTGCGAGGGTTATTTACTACTGCTTGGAATAATCGTCCAATTCTTCCTCTATGTACAAAATGTGTATCAATAATTACATTGTCAATTAAACCTAAACCACTTGTAATTTTCACTTCTCCTTTTAACAATGCTTCACTGCTCGATCCTTGGTAAATCATGCTGTTCGAGGCAGCAGCAGCACCAGCAGAGGTACCTGCAAAAATAAATTCTTCGTTGGCGTATTTTTCTAATATTAAATTGTGAATAGGTGTTCCCCCTAAAATAGATGTTAATCGTAATTGATCGCCTCCAGTAAACATTACCACATCGGCTTTTCTGATGCGTTCAATATTTTCTTGATCAAGCGCTTCTTCACGTTTTTCGATGTGTAATACATGTACATTGCTTGCACCTAAATATTCAAATGCTTTTGCATATTCAGGTCCTACTTCTTTTGGAATTTTTGATGCAGTAGTAATGATTTCAATTCGGGAATGTTCTTTTAGTTTCGATTCCATAATCAAACGTTTCAAAATTCCTGTTTCGAAAAAATTTAAATTTTTCTCAACTTGCTTGTCAAAATTTTTCTCTGTAAAACTGCCTTTGTCAACAGCTCCGCCAATTACAATTAATTTTCCTTTTGGATTCATTATTATTTTATTAATTTTTTGTTGTGAAATGCTGTGCAAGATTATCTTTTCAACCTAATTGAGTAGCTATTTCAAAGCATAAAAATATCTGAAAAACCAATAAGTACGCATATTAATTCTCCTTAGTTATTAAAAGTGAATTGTGCATTAGTCTCATTTCCAATAATTTTTCTTTGATTTAAAAAAAAATCCCTTTATCTTACCTCAGATTGCAAGCCTTTATGGATAAACACAATTCTACTCATTACGAAAAATCATTTCGTTTTTTTTATAATGAAATGCACCTTTTCTTCTATGAAAAGAAGGATGTCAACAAGAGCTTAGCACATTATGGAGATCTAAAAACAAATTTTTACCTATGAAAATATTAAGCATTCAGGCATTACGTGGTCCAAATATTTGGAGTGTAAGAAGAAAAAAATTAATCCAAATGCGATTAGATTTGGAAGATTTAGAAACGCTTCCTACCAATAAAATTGAAGGGTTTAGACAACGTTTAGAAGCCATGTTTCCTACAATGATTGAACACCGTTGTTCCGAAGAAGTGCGTGGTGGTTTTTTTCAACGCATTGAACGTGGAACTTGGATGGGACATGTAATTGAACACATTGCTCTTGAAACACAATCTCTTGCAGGTATGGAAACCGGATTTGGACGTACACGTGAAACAAAAACACCTGGTGTTTACAATGTTGTGTTTAGTTATGTTGAAGAAAAGGTGGGCATTTTTGCAGCAGAGTCTGCCGTAAACATTGCACTATCATTGGTGAAAAATGAACCCTATGATTTGCAAGCCGATTTAAAAAAGATGCGTGAAATTCGTGAAGATGTTCGTCTAGGACCAAGCACCGGAAGTATTGTGGATGAAGCTGTTGCACGCGATATTCCATGGATTCGATTAGGAACAAATTCGCTTGTTCAGTTAGGATATGGTGTTAATCAAATGCGTTTTCAAGCTACTATTACTTGTAAAACAAGTAGCATTGCCGTTGATATTGCTTGTAATAAGGAACAAACCAAACAAATGCTGGATGCAGCATCCATACCTGTTGCAAAGGGAGATATTTGTGTGGATGAAGAAGATTTGGACAATACCATCAGACGAATTGGTTATCCAATTGTATTAAAGCCATTGGATGGAAATCACGGTAAAGGTGTTTCCATTAATGTAAATACAAGAGAAGAAGCGGTTGCTGGTTTAGCTTTTGCACAAAAATATTCACGTAAAGTAATTGTCGAAAAATACATTACTGGTTTCGATTTTCGTGTATTGGTTATCGATAACAAAATGGTAGCTGCTGCACAACGTGTTCCTGCAAACGTTGTTGGAGATGGAAAACAAACCATTCAACAATTAATTGATGAAACCAACAAAGATCCACGCAGAGGGTACGGACATGAAAATGTATTGACTGAAATTACAGTTGATAGGGATACAATGGATTTGCTGGAAAAGAAAAATTATACCTTGGAAACAGTTCCATCTGCAAATGAAGTGGTGTATTTAAAATCAACAGCAAACCTTAGTACTGGTGGAACATCCATTGATGTAACAGATATGGTACATCCAGAAAATATATTTTTAGCAGAACGTATTTCACGTGTTATTGGATTGGATGTGTGTGGTATTGATATCATGGCAAAAAATTTAACACAATCATTAAAAGAAAATGGCGGTGTTATTTTAGAAGTAAATGCAGCTCCTGGATTTAGAATGCATTTAGCGCCATCCGAAGGGTTGCCACGCAATGTGGCTGCGCCAGTTATAGATATGTTGTATCCATTAGGAAAGCCTTCACGCATTCCAATTATTGCGGTAACAGGTACAAATGGTAAAACTACAACAACACGATTGATTGCGCACATTGTAAAAAACAATGGTTATAAAGTTGGTTTTACAACATCGGATGGAATTTATGTTCAGAATCATATGCTTGAAAAAGGTGATACTACTGGTCCATTGAGTACCGAGTTTATCTTAAAAGATCCTACTGTTGAATTTGCTGTATTGGAAACTGCACGTGGTGGAATTTTGCGTTCTGGTTTAGGTTTTAGCAGATGCGATATTGGAATTATAACAAATATTCAGGAAGATCATTTAGGAATAAGTGATATTCATGATTTAAAAGATTTATCGCGAGTAAAAGCAGTTGTAGTAAATAGTGTTAAGAAAGATGGTTGGGCAGTATTGAATGCAGAGGATGTTAACTGTGTGGAAATAGCAAAAGATTTGGATTGCAAAGTAGCTTACTTTAGCATGAATGAACATTGCGATGTAATTGTAAACCATTGCAGAAAAGGCGGTATTGCTGCTATCTATGAAAATGGCTACATCACCATTAAAAAAGGAGATTGGAAAATGCGTGTGGAGAAAGCAACACATGTTCCATTAACCTTAAATGGTAAAGCCAAATTTATGATTGCCAATGTACTTGCTGCAACCTTAGCAAGTTATTTATGGGGTTTCAAAACGGAAGACATTAAATTGTCATTGGCTACATTTATTCCTAGTGCAGCACAAACACCAGGCAGAATGAATATTTTCGACTTTAAGAAATTTAAAGTGATGATTGATTTTGCTCACAATCCTTCAGGATATTTAGGTGTTGAAGATTTCTTACAAAGTATTAAATCGCCTCATAAGGTTGGTATTATTGCTGGTGTGGGCGATAGACGTGATAGTGATATTAAGGACTGTGCTGTTATTGCAGCTCGCATGTTTGATCATATCATTATCCGACAAGAAAAACATTTACGTGGAAGAACAGAAGAAGAAATTATCAATTTAATTATTGATGGGATAAAATCGGTTGATAAAGCTGTTACTTACGAAATTATTCCAAAAGAAACAGATGCTATCAAACATGCTATCAATATCGCAAAAGAAGGAACATTCATTACAGCATTG
>JBIIOB010000174.1:0-5202 GCA_044337125.1 Bacteroidia bacterium | reverse complement strand
CTCTTTTACAAAAGCCGACAAACCATTCAAATGCATGTTGCATGTATTGCCTTCATACCAAGTAGATGCGATGCCAACTTGCGCCTTCTTCATATCTGCCTCTGTCAATCCTACTCCATAAAGCATTGCTTGAGAAGCAGGTTGCGACTCATCTTGAGTTACCGTTTTACTATGTTTATTTAGTTCCATGATTATACAAATGAAAAATTACCATATTCATTAAATGCAACACGTCTAGTATATTTTGCTTGAAGAACCGATCCTAATGAATCTTCCCATTTCAATCTAAATGGCACCCTATCTAAAGAAGCAATTCCAGCTACTTCAGCTGCTGTACCAGTAAAAAAAGCACTGTCTGCTCCACGCACTTCCTCTGGTGTAAAGTGTTTTTCTACGAGTTTAAAACCTAATTCATCACAAAGTTCAAACATAGTAGCACGTGTTATTCCAGGAAGAATATTACCTAATGGAGATGTGTACAATACTTCATCCTTTTCGAAGAAAAAATTTGCACCAGGACCCTCGGCAACAAAACCTTGAGCATCTAATAATAATGCCTCATCAAATCCATTCTTTTTAGCTTCAGTTGTCGCAAGTATGGAGTTCACATAATGTCCTGTAACTTTCGCTTCTACATGACATGATTTAGGATTTGGACGTTGATAAGAAGAAGTCATAACATCCAACATTTTTGAACCCAAGTATTTCCCCCATTCCCAAGCACATAATAAAACATGTACTTCATCAGTTGGAGTAAGTGACATATTTTCACCTGCAAAAATTAATGGACGGATATAAGCATTTCCTAAATCATTTTTTTCTAAAAGTTGATATGTTAAGCTTGTCAATTCGTCAACAGTGTAATTTACTTTCAGATGCATTTTATTTGCAGAGAAAAGCAATCGTTCATAGTGCTCTTTCGCTTTAAAAATACGAGTTCCATCAGGTGTAGCATACGAACGGATTCCTTCAAATACGCCACTACCATAATGCATGGTTTGAACATAAGGAGTAACCATTAAATCTTTTGCCTTTAACCAAGCTCCATTAAAAAATACCAGTGTGTTGTCGTTGTAATACATTTTAAATTGTTTTTAAATATTATAAAATAAAAAAGCCTTTCAGGAGAGAAAGGCTTATGGTTATGTCAATAGCTATCCTTCCCCTCTAAGAGCTAAAAATAATAATGACAATTTTAATATATTGGTGTTTCATACCCGTGTGAATTTATGACACAAATGTAGGTTAATTCAATTTTGAATAATTAAATAATAATCGTTTTTTAGTAAGTCTGATTTTGTGTTTAAGCAAATAAAATAAATCCCATTGTAACAAAAAAACCAAAAAGTGTTAACCAAAAAAATAGGATTTGTAAATCGTTAACACTTGAAATCTTTAACCCGGTAATTTTTTTAATAAACTGTCCCATTCTTTAATTATTTAAATAGTTTTATTTCTTATGCCTATTCTTAAACAACATCACTATCCTAAACTCTATAAGTGTCTGTTTTTGTAATACTCTGAGTTCCTCTACACCTTTTGTCACTAAATCATCAGGACGAAAAACTTCTGAATTTCGTAAAATTCGATTGACTAATTTCTGATGCGATTTAACAAGATGGTCTTTTGTTTGCACGTTTAGTTTTTTAATAGTTTACTAATTTCAATACGATCATTCAGTTTAATTCTTAAAAAATAGATTCCAGATTTCAACTGACTCGTTTCAACTATTATTGAATTAAGACCTTTCTCCATCATTGGCAAACTACTTTCCCATACTTGTTGTCCAATTGTATTATAGATTGAAAGACCGCATGTGCCTTGTTGAAAGGCCGTTATATCAATAGTTAGTTGATCCACCATTGGGTTTGGAAAAGTATTTATTACTATATCAGCATTGGTATTACAATTTTTATCAAGATAAACTACTGCCGACTTACTTACATTTCCATCAAAATCTTGCTGACCCAAACGGTAATAGACAATTCCACCAGGTTTTTCTTTATCGATAAACGAATAACTTTTTGAGACCTGACTATCACCTGATCCATCAACTATTCCTACAGTAGAAAACTCAATTGCATCAACGGAGCGCTCCACAAAAAAATAATCATTGTTTTTTTCACTAGCAGTTTGCCATGAAATAAAAGCATCACCACTATGGCATACTGCTTGAAAATTGACAAGTTCGATTGGGAGAATTACCAGTGAGCCACACGTTCCTGAAAAATTAGGAGGATTAGGATTTGCAGTATAGGTGGTTACATTAGTATTTGTTTTATTCACTCCACAAGAACTCCCACCACCACCGTTAGTTGATAAGGTAATTGGATTGCCTGAATCTGTAATGGTAAAGTCACTTCCCACACAGGTATTGGTACTTGCATCATTTTCTACTAAGGAAGGATTTGCATTTGAAAATGTATTTTGGGAACAGGTTATTGCATATTCATTTACACTACTTGGTCGCGCATAAATATCAGCACCAGATGAGGAAGCTGTATTGCCAGAAAAAAAGCATGAATCAACAGTTAAAGTAACATTGCCATTGCTTGGATTAACTGCAATTCCTGCTCCTTTAGAACCATTATTGTTTATTAATTTTGACTTTGCAACTCTTACAATTCCACTTGTTATACAAATTCCACCACCATATATTCCCGAACCAGTGATTGTATTGCTTGAAACAATAGAGTTACGAATAGTTAGATTTCCCCCATTTATAAAAACGGCACCACCTTCAATTGCTGTGTTTCCATGTATTCTAACATTGTTCAAGGTAACTATGGTGGTAGAGTTATTTCCTGCAATATACAATCCACCACCATAATAACCAGTTGTTTTTGAATTGTAGGCTAATATTGTATTTTGAATTGTTAAATTAATATTCCCACCAAAAACATCTATACCGCCACTGTACATGCCACCATAAGCATTACAAGTTGAACCGCCACCTGTAATTAATGCCGAAGTATTTGGACTAACCGTAATTGCAGCATTTCCATTTCCACCATTGTTACTTGTTTGAATATTTTGTAAAACAATACCAGTAGCTCCCATCATTGATATTGCTTGTCCGCCAGTATTTACACCTGCAACAGTTGTACCCGAATTGGATGCACCACCTTCATATTCCTGTATTGTAAAATCTAATAACCGTGTATTATTAGCTGAAATTTCCATAAAATAATCGGTATTGGTTCCATAGCCATTGTTATCGAAAACAGTAACACCAATTCCCGCCCCTTTAAAAGTTAATCCAGCTGTGGTAATATCAAACTTACTATCATCAGCTGTTGCATCTGGTCCGCCTCGTCCATAAGTTCCTGCGTCAATAAAAATAGTATCACCCGTAGTAAAAGAGGCACCATACGTTGTAAACAACCATCGCAATGTTCGAGCAGGTTCTGAAGCAGAAGTTCCCTTTCCAGTTGAATTTACACCAATTGTAGAACAATATAAATCACCAGTAGTTGTTCCATCATTTACATAATAATTATTCCCTTTGATTGTATTCAATGATAAAAGCAAAAAGAAACTAATAGCAACATAGTACTTAAATTGCACCTGTCTATTGATTTTTTTTGATTGTATACGTTTTATCATTGGGTTAAAGAAGAATTAATTAATTGTTAACCAAAATTAAAGGATTAGGTTTTTTTATTTAAATAAAATTGTTTTTTTTAGTAAGTCTGATTTAACAAAAAAGGGGAAGTACAATTGATGCACTTCCCTTTTTTGACACTAACCGCCACTACTAAATCCTTGCTTTTGTTTTATTTCCAAAAGGATTTGGAGTAACAAAGCGAAGTGATAATTCTAATCCACCTCTAAACTCACTTACTGTTTTAAGTTTCGACATATTGATATCATAACTTAATCCAATTGAATAATTTGAATACTCATACATTAAAGAAGTTATCATGGCATCCCCCAAACGGTAATCAAACCCAAGTGAGATTGCTGAACTCTTTTTAATCATGGTGTATTTTGAACTTTCTTGAAGTACATATTTAAATTTACTTCCAACAACTATCTCCTGTAATACTCCTTGTTTAAAATAGAATACCTCTGGCGCTATTAGGAGATTGGTGTTTTTTATTCCAATCTCAACATTACCATGTGCTACAAATTTTGTATTGAGTTTCTCATTTGTTTGAGCATAAAATGAATACTTTGGAACTCCAAAATGGAAAGCTGCTATTCCTGCAGTAGCATGCACTCCATTGTTTGCAGAAATATACATTTGATCTTTTCCAAATGACCATGCAATACCGGCTCCAGCGTCAGGATAAGTATAGGTAGTTGGCGCAAGCTCACCAGATGAAGCACTAGGGTCGAATGATGAACCCACGTATTGACTTTCCCATTGCAAATTAGAATAGCTAACAGTATGTTGCCCAAATCCACCCATTATTCCCATACCCAATTTATTCTTATCATCCAGCTTAACTATCCCAGAAACATTAAGTGTACCCATCAATGTTCCCATTTGTGAATCTCCAGCTTTATCAGAATACACTTGTAATCCAACACCAATATAATTATCCTGACTTTTCTTTTTACGTGTATTCATCTCACCTGAAAAAGCAAATGTTTTATAAGGTGAAACAAAACTTCTCCATTGATCCTTATAATTTAAAATAATTCGAAGATCTTTATTTAAGGCTGTTTGACCAGGATTCATTAACAAAGGAGTTTCGGTAAACTGAGAAAAATGAATATCCTGAGCCTTTAAGTTCGTACTAACTAATAGTATTACTAGTAGTAAGCCAACATTATTTTTATATGTTTTCATTTTATTATGATTAAGGTCTATTAACTTATTTTATCAAGCTTACATTTCCTGATTTCTTTATCTGCTCTGATGAATTTGTGAGTGTGATATTTAAATAATAAACAAACACTGCATTATCCAATTGTTTGCCTTTAAACGTTCCATCCCACACTTGGCTTGGATCTGTTAATTCAATAATTTTTTCTCCCCAACGATCATAAACAGATAAGCTCATTTCCAATACACAAGCAGGGTCAATCTTCACTCTGAATACATCATTGTTTAAATCTCCATTTGGTGAAAATGCATTTGGAACAAATAATTCACCACAGATAATATCTACTGTTACACGAACACAAGAACTATCTGAACAACCATTTCCATCGGTTACGGTCACACAATAATCAGTTGTTGTACTTGGTGTT
>JBIIOB010000173.1:0-5227 GCA_044337125.1 Bacteroidia bacterium | reverse complement strand
TAATCGGATGGCTGCTTCAACAGCTTTATCATCACCTTCAGGATCATAATCCGATTTTAAGCTCGAATTAAACACAACTGCAACACTTTGCCACATGAATGCTGAAAAGCTGCCACGCATATCTTTCACAACCTCATAGGTTGTTTTACCTGTTTCGCGGTCTATTAATTTTATTAATAAGCGACCTTGGTTTACGGAAAGCTTTTTAAGCTCATCACCAAATTCCTTTTTTAATAGTTGTTCTACAAGCTTGGTGTATTTTTTTCGTTGATTTTCGGGCATACCCGCTAATACACGATCATACTCTTTAAGTTTAGCTGCTGCTAAAATAGCGTAGGGATACACTTTTTTGACATTGTATTTTAATCGGTCCCAGGCAGCTTTTTGTTTAACCGTTTTAAAAACACGATTGGCAGAACAAGTAATTGCTGGTAATTGTTTGTAGGGAATGGTATCGCCTTGATAATATACCGTAGAAACTAGAATTCCATTGATAGGTGCAACAGGCTGAGAAGTCGTTACCACATTTTTATCCGTTTGAGCGCCTAAGAATAGCGGAAACAGAAATAATACTATGAAAGTTTTTTTTGCCATGAGGCTAGTGAATACGATTTTTTGTACTCGTTTATAACGAACCGATGTTCAAAAAGTTATATACAAAGGTAAATTATTTTTAGCTAATCAAACAATACCTCCAGGCAGATGCTTCGTTCCTCAGCATGACATGCTAATCGCGCATTTTCTATCCCCTATTCACTAATCACTATTTACTGTTCACTATTTGCCTACAACCTATTCAATTTCCATTTCGAAACCACTTGGTCAGAATCAATCGAAACGGCCTTTTTAGCTTTCATTGTTGTTAATAAACGTGCGCCAAATAATACTGCAACTTCTGCTTCTTCTGGAGTTTCTTTGGATAAATATTCAGGTTTAAAATAATGTTTGATAAAATGAGTATCAAAATTACCCGATGTAAACGCATCGTGTTGCAGTACAAACTTACAGAATGGCAATGTGGTTTCTACCCCAACAATTTCATAATCATCAATAGCACGAACCATTCTATCGATTGCTTCTTTTCTGTCTTTTCCAAATGTAATCAACTTCGAAATCATTGGATCGTAATAAATTGGAATGTCCATTCCTTCTTCAAATCCATCATCTACACGCACACCTAATCCTTGCGGACGCTTGTAGGTTTCTAATTTTCCGATATCTGGTAAAAAGTTATTAGTTGGATCTTCGGCATATACACGAACTTCCACACTGTGTCCGTTGATTTTTAAATCTTCTTGTTTGAATGATAATTTTTCGCCACGAGCCACTTTAATTTGCTCTTTTACCAAGTCGATACCTGTAATCATTTCAGTTACCGGATGCTCCACTTGCAAACGTGTATTCATTTCTAAGAAGTAGAAATTTTTATTTTCATCCAATAAAAACTCTACTGTTCCTGCTCCTACATAATCGCAAGCCTTACCAACATTCACAGCACACTCGCCCATTGCTTTGCGAATTTCGGGTGTTAATACACTCGAAGGTGCCTCTTCAATCACTTTTTGGTGGCGTCTTTGAACCGAACATTCACGTTCAAATAAATACACAATGTTACCATGTGTATCGCCCAATACTTGTATTTCGATGTGGCGAGGACCCGCTACATAACGTTCAATAAAAACTGAACCATCGCCAAAAGCAGAAGTTGCTTCGCTTACTGCTAAGTTCATTTGTTCTTCAAAATCTTCGATGCGATCAACAATACGCATCCCTTTTCCTCCTCCACCAGCACTTGCTTTAATCAACAATGGAAAACCTGTTGCCAAAGCAATTTCTTTTCCTTCTTTTAAGCTTGAAATAGCTCCAGCTGAACCTGGAACCATTGGAATATTGTATTTTTTTACAGCTGCTTTTGCTGATAATTTATCACCCATCATGTTCATTGCCTCTGGTGATGGACCAATAAAAGTGATTCCAGCTTGCTTAACTGCTGCTGCAAATTCGGCATTTTCCGACAAAAATCCGTAACCAGGATGGATACCATCCACGTTTAATTGCTTACATACTTCAATAATTTTATGTCCTAATAAATAGGATTGATTGCTAGGTGGTGGACCAATGCAAACGGCCTCATCGGCATATTTTACAAAAGGTGCATTACGATCTGCTTCCGAATAAACAGCTACTGTTTTAATGCCCATTTCGCGGCATGAACGCATAACGCGTAAAGCAATTTCTCCTCGGTTGGCTACTAATATTTTGTTCATAAAATGTTGATTAATAAATTCTTGTTGTTAGCTCTCAAAAAATATATTTGTATGTATTGAACTCCTTCGTTTTGAGTATGTACAAACCTACTAAAAAAATGAATTAGAACGAACGATTACAATAGATTTTTTAACACATAAAAACGCATAAAAAATGATTAAAAATTACTTTTTGCTTTTCCTATTTGTATTTGCTGCTTCTATCGGGTTTTCTCAAAAGAAAGATGCTAAAAAAGCAACTCCTGTAGCAGAGAATACAAACCTTGACCAAGCTGCAAAACTAATTTTACAGGGCCTAAACAAATACCGTATCGAAAATGGTATTGATACCTTAGAATACAATGATGTGCTTGGACAAGCTGCCGAAATACAAGCAGTTGATATGGCAAAAAATAACAAGGCCTCTTTAATTAATAGCAAAGGAAAACTTGAAACCACACAAAAGCGTTTGGTTTCGGTTGGTGGAACAAAAAATGGCGAAGAGATTGTGTTTGCTGCTCCTGCTTTAAAAGGAAAAGTTGCTGCCACTCCTAAAGAGATTGCCGATGCGACTATTGCCAAATGGAAGATGGATAAAAAAGCATTGATCATCATTAAAAATGGTAATTACATTTTTGGCAGTCCGAAGTTAGCCTTGGATGCAAATGGTAAAAAAGCTTTTGTTTCCATGGTATTTGGTAGCTACAACTCATTCAATACAGGTGCTGATAAAAAGAAAGAATTAAAAGTTCCCTACACCACTAAAAATAAAAAGATTAAACCAGCCGATACACGCTTTTGTAAAAACTGTGAAAAGTTCAAAGATTACGATGGTTTGGTAAATGGTATTTATGAAAAGGATGGTAAAATTTATTTAGAATACGATAACTTAAAAGCATTCAATAAACTGATTAAACGTCCAGGCGATGGTTTGGCGATTGATGTAGTACAACGTGCGCAGTACGAAAAAGAAACCTATAACATTGTTGATTATAACTTGATTAGCAAAGGAAAGTTGTTGAAAACAATGACCAAGGATAAAATAGCTAGTAAAAACCTTGTTAAACCTGAGAAAAAAGGAAAAAAGGTTACCAAGCTGGATGTTGAATTGGGTAAGTTACCAAAAGGAATTACAGGTGATTATGAGTTGAATTTATTAATTATTCAGGATGGAAATGTGTGCCGCACCATTGTAAAATCCTACATCGAACAGGGTGATCAAGAATCAAATTCTCCATTAAGTATGTTAATGATGCCCGAAGATGATGCGTATACAAAACCTGCATTTGAACCTAAATCGGAATCAACCTTATTAACCTTTACTGTACCCTTCGAAAAAAACAAATCGGATTACAAAGATACTGATGTACAACCCTTTTTAGATGCTATGCAAGAACCTGATTTCTTTATTGAAGGTTTGTATATTACAGCTTATTCATCCATTGAAGGTGATGCAGGTGCAAATGCAAAATTGCAAAAGAAACGTGCCGAAAGCATTATCAAAGCTATGGTGAAATACCAAAAACCTGGTGTTATTACCAATGTAAAAACTAGTGATTCATGGAGCCTTTTCCAAATGGAAACCGAAGATGGCAAGTACGATTACTTGTCGAAAATGACCAAAGAAAAAGCTATCAAAGAAATTAATTCAAAAGGATTAGCGGAGGAATTAGAACCTATTTTATCAAAAGAGCGTTTTGCGCAAATTGTGATGGATGTAACCTATGATATCACTGGACCAAAAGAGGAAAAATTCTCAGTAAGTAAATTCAACCAAGCAGTAAAAAAATCAGATCTAAAACAAGCGTATAAAATTCAATATTACATTGGAAAACAATTGGCAGCTAAAAAATACACTGCTGATGCACCAACAAAAATGTTGATTCCATTGGAAGCTAAATACTCTGGTTTATTAAATAATCAAGTAGTAAACAGCTATAAAATGAAAGGTGATAATGTGGATGATGAAGATTATGCACAAATGAAAAAATTGGAAACGCTAGATCCAAGTAATAGCTATATCACTTTCAACAATTTGTTTTGCGCTATTAAATTAGACTCAACAATTGGCGATAAAAAAGCACAATCAACCATGCAAGGAAGAATTGATGCATTGTACAAATCAGCTATTCCTAAAAAATATGTGGATGCATTAAATACAGAATGGCAATTCCGTATCATCGAAACATTTGATACGGTAGATGGTGCCGAACCAATTATTGAAGCATGTATCAATAAAGTAAAATCGTTCTACAACATTAAAGAATCATCGTGGCAAAACAATTTGAAATTGGCTTATATTTTTGCTCGTTTCAAAGATTATAAATACGCAACCAATTTGTTAGCGCCATTCATTAAAGATGAAAAGGTGCCTGAACAAGTATTATTTGCTTACGTTTCATTCTGTGCACAAGTGCCCGAATTAATCAAATCGCGTTTGTTTGTTGAAGCCTTGCAAAAAGCTGAAAAAGCAAATCACGATAAGTATTGCAAATTGTTTGGCAAGCCTTTCCTAACATTCCAAGTGTTCGATAATCCAAATGTAAAATCGGATTACAACAAAGCGAAGTGTAAATAGAAAGCATACAACAAACAATAATTAAAACTAGATGGCATGAATTCATTCTCAAAAAAAATCATCATTTTAATTATTGCTTGTTTTGGCAACAATGTGTTTGCACAAATGGATCCGAACTTTTTTCCGGATTTTCAACCCTATTCCGTTGCCCCAATTATTAAGTATGGCGATGGCTTTGCTGATGCAGCATGGAACGATCCTGTTGTTTTAAAAGAAAACGGACAATACATCATGTACATATCGGCAGCTGTTGGAATTACAGGTGTTGATAAGGTGAAAATTTATCGTCAGGTTTCTACAGATGGTTATTCTTGGACGCTCTCTCCTACTACACCTGTTCTTTCTCCTGATAGCGGCACTTATTATGCTGGTGGTGTTGAAACTCCTTCTGTTGTTTTTAAGG
>JBIIOB010000001.1:0-16729 GCA_044337125.1 Bacteroidia bacterium | reverse complement strand
CAGGAAGCTGTATCAAGCGCTGTTGGTGAGAGTGGCTACATGGGATTAAGCAGTGGTTTATTCTACTTATTACTTGCAATTATCGCATTCGAAATTTTAATCATTTTTGTTTTAGTGAATAGCATTCAATTAATGGTTAAACCAGAAATTGAGGAAATGATTGCTGCAAAAGCAATAAAACAAGAACCTTCATTACTTGAAAAATTCAATGCATCTGTACCTTTAGAAAAAGAAGCAGATGTTTTAATGGATCATGATTATGATGGTATCAAAGAATTAGATAATGACTTACCTCCTTGGTGGAAATACGGTTTCTATCTAACAATAGTTTTTGCACTCATCTATCTTGTAAACTACCATGTATTCAAAACAAGTGATTTACAAACAGCTGAATACAATAAATCAATTGAAGCCGCAAAAATTGCAAAAGAAGAGTTTGCTAAATTAAGTGCGAACAATGTTGATGAAGCATCCGTTGCTATGATTGAAGATAAATCGAAATTAGCAGAAGGTGAAAAAATATTCAAAGCAACTTGCTCTCCTTGTCATGGTTCCTTAGGTGAAGGAAACCAAATCGGTCCAAATTTAACAGATGATTATTGGATTCATGGTGGAAACATTAAAGATGTATTCAAAACCATTAAGTATGGTTACCCTGACAAAGGAATGCAATCTTGGCAAGCACAATATTCGCCATCAGAAATTCAAATACTTGCTTCTTATGTAAAAAGTTTAAGAGGAACAAATCCTCCAAATGCAAAAGAAAAACAAGGTGATTTATACGTGGAAGAAGGAGCTGCACCTGTAGTTGATTCAACAGCAACGGACAGTTTAGCAGTTGCGGCTATCGTTGATAGCGCAAAGGTTGAAGTAAAAAAATAAGTATGGAAACAGATAATAAGTTGCAAGATGAATCATTCCGTGATTCGATTGCAACCATAAAAGACGGGAAGAGAAATTGGATTTTTGCACAAAAACCAAAAGGTCCACTTTACAACAAAAGAACGATATTAAGCCTTGTATATTTGGTAGTGTTTTTTACACTACCATTTATTAAGGTGGATGGGGACCCGTTATTTTTAATAAACATTCCTGAACGAAAATTCATTTTGTTAGGAGCTATTTTTTGGCCACAAGATACTTTTCTTTTTGTACTTGGAATGTTAGTGTTCATTGTATTTATTGTATTGTTTACAGTTATATTCGGAAGGGTATTTTGTGGATGGGCTTGTCCACAAACCATTTTTATGGAAATGGTATTCCGTAAAATAGAATACTGGTTTGAAGGAGATGCTAGTCACCAAAAAGCACTCAATAAACAACCATGGAATGCTGATAAGATTTTAAAACGTGGTGGTAAGACTACTACGTTTTTCTTGGTTTCCTTTATCATAGCAAATACTTTTTTAGCTTACATTATAAGTTTAGATGAGTTATTGTTGATGTACCAGCAAGGCTTGGCCGCAAACATGGGAACATTTATTGCGCTTTTAATCTTTACAACCGTTTTCTTTCTAGTTTACTTATGGTTTAGAGAACAAGTATGTATTGTTGTTTGTCCATATGGCAGATTACAAGGTGTGCTTCTTGATAAAAACTCGATTGTAGTTGCTTATGACTACATACGTGGAGAACCAAGAGGTAAATACAAAAAAAATGAAGAACAACCAAAGGGTGATTGTATTGATTGTGCGCAGTGTGTTAAAGTTTGTCCAACTGGAATTGACATCAGAAATGGCACACAATTAGAGTGTGTGAATTGCACTGCTTGCATTGATGTATGCGACCATATGATGGAAGGCGTTGGACGAGAAAAAGGACTTATTCGCTTTGATTCCGAAAAAGGTATTGCAGATAAAGAAAAATTAAAAATTACAGGCAGAATGATTGCCTATTCTGCAGTATTAATGGTTTTATTAGGTGTACTTGTTACACTATTAGTTAGCAGAACGGATGTGGAAACAACCATTTTGAGAACTCCAGGAATGTTGTATCAAGACCAACCAAACAATAAAATTACCAATTTGTACAATGTTAAGTTTGTAAACAAAACACATGATGATATCAATGTTGTATTGAAACTTGAATCACACAAAGGTGAAATAAGACTGGTTGGAGCAGATAGTATTATTGTAAAAAATCAAAGTTTAGGTGGAGCAATATTCTTTGTTGAATTAGACAAGAATGACGTAAAAGAACGTAAAACAGATATTACAATAGGGATTTATTCTAATAATGAAAAATTAGAAAGCATAGATGCCCATTTCTTGGGACCATTTAAAATTAATCCGAAATAATTTAAAACACATAACATGTCAACAATTAGCTGGGGAACAAAAATAGCATCACTCTACATTGGATTTGTAGCGTTAATAATTGTAATGGTTTCATTTAGTATGAGCCAAAAGATTGAGTTGGTGAGTCCCGACTATTATGCCAAAGAGCTAAAATATCAGGATAAGATAAACGAAATGAACAATGCCAATGCATTATCAGAACAAGTAAATCATACAATTACCACTTCTGGGGTTGAAATCAAATTTCCATCTGCATTTATAAACAAAGCAGTAAAAGGAGAAATAAACTTCTTCTGCCCATCTGATGCAGACAAAGATTTCAAAACAGCATTAGCTTTAAATTCCAATGGAACTCAACTAATTGCTAGCAGTGTCCTGCAAAGCGGAATGTATAAGATGCAATTATCTTGGACAGCAGACAATAAAAATTATTTTACAGAAGAAACAATTGTAATTCCATAATAAAATGAACTTTGTTTGGGCAGCAATAACATTAGGATTCTTAGGTAGTTTCCATTGTGTAGGAATGTGTGGTCCTATTGCATTAGCATTACCATTGAACCATAACTCACTTTTTTCTAAAATCACAGGAGCGATTTTATATAACTTCGGAAGAATGTTTACCTATGCGCTCCTTGGAGGTTTGTTTGGTTTATTAGGTCAAAGTTTTGTAATTGCTGGATACCAACAAACACTATCCATTACATTGGGTGTTGCAATACTTATAATGGTTCTGCTACCCTCAAAAGTTTATGGAAAATTTAAAATCACAGCATTTATTTATGGTTACATTGGAAAATTGAAACATCAATTGGGTTTGCTATTTGGTAAAAAAAATTATTCTTCTTTATTCTTTATTGGCACACTAAACGGATTACTTCCTTGTGGATTAGTTTATCTTGGTATTACAGGCGCAATTGCAACAGGTAATAGTTTACAAGGATCCCTTTTTATGGCGATGTTTGGATTAGGTACCTTGCCAGCAATGTTTGTATTAGCCTTATTAGGAAATGCAATAAGTGTGAATTTTCGAAATAAAATCAACAAAGCAATTCCTGTATTTGTAGTTGCAATGGCATTACTATTAATATTAAGAGGAATGAATTTAGGTATTCCTTATATCAGTCCAGAAATGTCTGCTAGTAAACCAGAATGCAGTAAATGCTGCCATAAATAACCTGAATAAATTATAAGCAGGATTTTACATGTACTGGGAAAAATATTCACACGATGAGATTAAAAAAACCATTTTTGATGGTTTAAAAAACAATGCAAGTTATGATAACAATATGATTCTTGGCTTGCCAGGAACATACCTAGATAGGGAAGCATTTTACGATGATGCTCCCTTTTTAAAAGATGCACCTTTCTTATCTGCACTAATTGCAAATCCAAATCATATAGGTTGCCATACGTTATCACCACCAGAGCAAAATGATGAATTTAAAGGAACTCAGGCAATAGAAATTGACTTAATTAAATTATGTGCCGAACAAATATTCGAAGGTGACGAAGATCAACAAGATGGATATGTAGCTCCAGGAGGAACAGAAGCAAATATTCAAGCATTATGGATTTACAGAAACTATTTCACACGAGTTCACCATGCAAAAATTAATGAAATTGCGCTGGTGTATTCCGAGGATAGTCATTATTCAATGCCCAAGGGATTAAATATTTTATGCCTACAACCAATCATTTTAAAGGTTGATGAGAACAAAAGGACTATCCTTCAAAACGATTTTGAAACTAAAATTTCAACAGCCAAAAACAATGGAATAAAACATTTTATCATTGTACTCAATCTTTCTACCACCATGTTTGGTTCGGTAGATGAAATTGCTCCTATTACCAACTTTTTAAAAGAAAATAATATTGATTTCAAATTGCATATTGATGGTGCATTTGGTGGTTTTATTTACCCTTTTACTAATCCAAACAACGAATTTAATTTCAAAAATAAAGATATTACCTCCATTACCATTGATGGTCACAAGATGCTGCAATCACCTTATGGAACAGGAGTATTCTTAATCCGTAAAGGATACATGCAGCATGTTTGCACAGATGAAGCACAATACGTTCCGGGTAAAGATTATACACTCTGCGGAAGCCGATCTGGTGCAAATGCAATTAGTGTTTGGATGATTTTAAGAATACATGGATCCAGTGGGTGGAAAGTTAAAATGCTTGGCTTAGTTGATAAAACTTCTCGTCTATGCAGCAAATTGAACGAACTAAAAATCGAATATTATAGGAACCCATATGTAAATATTGTTGCTATTAAAAGCAAACATGTACCTAAAAAAATAGCGGAAAAGTACCATTTAGTTGCCGACAGTTATGAGCATGAGCCCAAATGGTATAAAATTGTAATGATGCCTCATGTAAAACAAGGAGCTATAGACTCATTGTTAAATGATTTAGCTACTTTTGTATCATAATTATAAAATCATGAATACAATACGAATAACGAAGAAATTTAACTTTGAAATGGCTCATGCATTATACGGCTATGATGGAGCATGTAAAAATGTACATGGCCATTCCTATCACTTAGCTGTAACCGTAAAAGGACAACCAATTAATGATTCCAATAATCCAAAACACGGGATGATTATGGATTTTACCGATTTAAAAGCTATTGTAAAACCAATCGTTGACGAATTGGATCATGCAACTATCTTAAATGCAAATTCTCCTCACAAAGCAATGGCACAAGAAAATTTACTTTTTCAAAAACTTGTTTTAGTGGAGTACCAGCCTACATGTGAAAACATGCTAATTGATATTGCACAACGAATAAAAAAACAATTGCCTATAACTATTCAATTACACCATTTATATCTTCAGGAAACACCCTCATCCTATGCAGAGTGGCATGCTGAAGACAATCAGTAATAGATGAAAATTTTACTCCATGAATTTAATTAAAAAATACAACGTTGCTGGTCCTCGATATACAAGTTATCCAACCGTTCCTTATTGGGATACAACTGCACCAACAATTGAACAATGGTCTAACAGCGTAAAAAAATCATTTGATGAAACGAATGAAACCGATGGCATTTCACTCTACATTCATTTACCATTTTGTGAAAGTTTATGTACATATTGTGGTTGTAATACTCGCATTACAGTAAATCATGCAGTAGAGAATCCCTATTTAGAAGCTGTAATCAAAGAATGGAAATTATACTTATCTATCTTTGAAAACACTCCACGCATTAAAGAAATACATTTAGGTGGCGGAACACCGACATTTTTTTCTCCAGAAAATTTAAAAAGATTAATTGCTGGCATTCTCGAAAATGCAATTGTATGCAAAGATGCGGAATTTAGTTTTGAAGCGCATCCAAACAATACAACCAATGAACATTTAAAAGCATTGTACAGTATTGGATTCAAACGATTAAGTTTAGGAATTCAAGATTTTGATCCAAAAGTTCAAGAAATTGTAAATCGAATTCAACCATTTGAAAGTGTTGAAAAAGTGGTTTCTGCAGCTCGTGAAATTGGCTACGAATCAATCAACTTCGATTTAATTTATGGCCTTCCACTACAAACGAGAAAAAGTGTAATTGATACCATCAACAAAGTAAATATTCTTAAGCCCGATCGAATTGCATTCTATAGCTATGCTCATGTTCCATGGGTAAAACCGGGTCAACGTAAATTTACAGAAGCCGATTTGCCAATAGATGAAGAAAAAAGAGCGTTGTACGAAATTGGAAAAGAAAAATTCTCTGAAAATGAATATGTAGAAATTGGAATGGATCATTTTTCATTAAAAACAGATACCCTTTACAAAGCTGCCGAAAAAGGAAAGTTGCATCGGAACTTTATGGGTTATACTCACTCCTATACGCAACTAATGATTGGACTAGGAGTATCGTCCATTGGAGATACTTGGTATGGTTATGCTCAGAATGTAAAAAAAGTAGAAGAGTATTACGAACTACTTAACAACAATCAACTACCCATATTTAAAGGTCATTTATTAAATGAAGAAGATTTAATTGTTCGCAAACACATCTTAAACATCATGTGCAAGTTCGAAACATCGTGGGAGCAAAAAGATCAACAATGCGAAGCCGTTTACAATGCAATTGAAAAATTACAAGAAATGGAAAAAGACAATTTGATTGAACTAAAACCTTTTCATTTAAAAGTAAAAAAATCGGCTCGACCATTTATTCGAAACATTTGTATGGCCTATGATGCAAGACTTTGGAGAAACATACCACAATCTCAAATTTTCAGTTCTATCGTATAAGCCCTTATTTGTTTTTGTAACGTAATATTTTCCACATTAAATTGCGGTTAAGTATTGCTACGGAAGTAATGATTCCAGAAAACATGGCTGACCCTACTCCTACACAAACGATATCTTGACCAGTTAAATAAAGATTTTTAATTTTCGTTTTTGCTCTTAATTGGCGTAAACGAAAACGTTTAGGCGTATGCTCTAATCCATAAATTTCACCAGCAGCATAACTACTAAAATGCTTTGTAGATAATGGGGTAGACAACTCACATTGTGTGATATGTTTTTTAACTTGAGGTAAAACACTGTATAATTTTTCTAACATTAAATTTTGAATATCAATTTTCATCGTTTCATATTCTTGATCTCGCTTTTGCCACTTTTGCTCTTCCCATTGCTTTATCCAGTGATAAGGAAATGATCCTATAACCTGAATGGAAGCAGTTCCAGGATGAGCTTGATTCCAATCCGGGTCTTTTTCAGAAGGGAAAGAAATATAGATTAATGGAGAAATGCGAATCCCGTTTTCAACATCCAAATGAATCTTATTTTTATTATCAAAATCGTAATCCTCATAAATCCATATATTGTTTTTTGGAAGTGAAATCGTTTTCCCATCAACATCTAATCCTATGTATAAACAGACATGAGAAAGAGAAGGACTGATATCTTTAATTGCAAGTGCATCTGCTTTCAGTTCGTTTCCAATAAATTTTTTAAAAGTATTGTGCGCTCCTGCATTACTTACAATCTTGTTAGCAAATAATTGATCCCCATTTTGCATTAAAACACCAATTGCTTTATTGTTGGAAACAATAATATTTTTTACATCCGCTTTTAATGCCAAAGCTCCACCATGCTTTTCTAACTCTTCAATTAAATACTTATGAATACTTGAAGCACCGCCTACTGGGTAATTTCCTCCATCAATAAAGTGTTCTACTACCATTGCATGAATTCCAAAACTACTTTGTTTAGGTGTTAATCCATAATTTCCACATTGGGAAGCCAGTACTGCAATTAACTTTTCATTACTTGTCAATTCCCTTAGAACATCATAGGTTGTTCGATCGGAATACTTATAAAATTTCTTTCTAAAAAAATAACCCAATGTATTACTCAACCAATAAGGCATTGCACGCTCACCAAAAAACCATTTTGAAGTTGCCGCTACCTCCTCTACCAACTTAAAATATTTACGAATAGCATTTTCTTCTTCTGGGAAATATTGGATCAGTTGTTTGGTTTGATTCTCAATGCCTTTCACTAAATTATAGACATCATCTTTTATGATTATCTGATCATAAACATCGCCAATATCGGCCCACTTCAATTTATTATCTGTCAAATAATCAAATGATTTGCGAAGCAAACCATCTTTATCACTCATTTGTCCGACATAATGAACTCCCACATCCCAAACCATTTTTTTTCTTTTGAACGTATGAGTAAAACCACCAGGAACATAATGTTTTTCGAGCACAAGAACACTTTTGCCTGCTTTAGCAAGCAATACAGCAGTTGTTAATCCGCCCAATCCTGAGCCAATGATAATAACATCGAATTTTTGATTTTTTAAAGAAGAGTGGTATAGATTTTTCAAACTTAAATAATTGCAAGTACAATATTGTATAAGTTTGACAGATTGACTTACTTAATAAAGATAAACTAAATTTGGAAACAAAGGGTAGTTTAAGCAGAAATATTGTAGCGGAAATATTTTCATCATAACTCTAACTCCTTCATCGGATCCCAAAAGTGACTATTAAAGTTTTTGATTTTATCCTTGATGATAACAACACCTTCCTTCTCTAAGAGTTCTTGCATCTGGAAAGGTGTTTCAAAATGGTGCTTCCCTGTAAGTTCTCCATTTCTATTTACAACACGGTGTGCGGGAACTTTTTTCTTTTGTGAATGTGCCGCATTCATTGCCCATCCAACCATACGAGAAGAACGAGCAGCTCCAAGATATTTTGCAATTGCACCATAATTCGTTACTCTTCCTTTAGGAATTAAACGAACAACATCATATACCATTTGAAAAAAATCTTCGTGTTGTTTCATCAACCACTAAATAATATATTTCAGATAACAAATTTTAAAACCCTTTTCTGAAAATAGTTTTTCATAATGTGTCTTAATTGAAGTTAATGCTTCATCTCGCAAACCAGCATTCGCATATAAATCATTTGTTGCATCCAATTCCTGCAAATTATTCTCTTTAATTACTTCACGTGAAAAATCGTAAAAAGGTTCATTGTCTGTTTTTAAATTCACAACACCACCTTTTTTAAGAACATTTCGATAGCGATTAATAAACATCATATTTGTTAATCGTTTACGTTCCCGTGTTTTCTGTGGTTGTGGATCGGGAAATGTTATCCAAATTTCACTTACTTCATCCTTTGCAAAACAAGCTTCAATAAAATCGATACGCGTTCGTACAAATGCTACATTATTCATTTTGCTATCAACAGCCTCTCTTGCTCCCGTCCAAATACGATTGCCTTTGATATCAACTCCTATAAAATTTTTATCGGGATAGCGTTTAGCCAAACCAACAGTATACTCTCCTTTTCCACAACCTAACTCTAATACAATTGGATTGTCATTTTTAAAAAATTCCTTGTGCCATTTTCCTTTTAAAGGTAAACCTTCTTCACGAGACTGTTCAAAGGACAAAAAGAAACAATTATCAAAAGAAGAAACCTCTGCAAACTTTTTTAACTTACGCTTTGCCATAAAAAACTCTGATTATGCTATATTGATTAACTTTACAAAGTTAAAAATAATGAATAAACCAAAACGAATATTAATTTGTCCGCTCGATTGGGGATTAGGTCACGCCACAAGGTGTATTCCTATTATTCATTTATTGCTGAAACAAAATGCTGAAGTAATTATTGCTGCCGATAAACGACCACTTGAATTATTAAAACAAGAGTTCCCAACATTACAATTTGTAACATTAAAAGGATACGAAATAAACTATCCAAAGTCAGGATCGATGGCCTTATCAATGCTGTTTTCAATTCCAAAAATTTTAAAAGGGATAAAAAGAGAGCATATCGAACTCGAAAATATAGTTGATAAATATGCTATTGACATAGTAATTTCTGATAATCGTTATGGCTGCTGGAGTAAAAAAGTAAAAAGTATTTTTATTACACATCAACTAATGATAAAATCGCCTTTTGGTGAAAAGCTTTTACATAAAAAAGTACTTAATTACCTAAAAAATTACAATGAATGTTGGGTGCCAGATGTATCTGATAGTACTTTCAATTTCAGTGGAGATTTAGCACATCAATTTCCATTACCAGACAATACCTATTTTATTGGATTGCTTTCACGTTTCAATCCACCAGAACAATTTGAGTACACGTATGATGTTATGGCAATCATTTCTGGTCCTGAACCTCAAAGAGGAATATTCAAATATTTATTATTGCAAGCGTTACAAAAAACAAATTTAAAATCCTTGATTGTTTGTGGCGAAACTGAATCGGATTGGGAAATTGAGTTAAATGATTTGGTTACCATAAAATCACATCTCCCTTCTAACGAGATGAGAAAAGCAATATTAAATTCCAAAATAATTATTTCAAGAAGCGGTTACTCAACCATAATGGATTTAGCCATCTTAAATAAAAAAGCAATATTCATTCCTACTCCTGGCCAAACGGAGCAAGAATATTTAGCAGGAATGCTAATGAATAAACAAATGGCAATTTCTCAAAATCAAACCAATATTGATATTCCAAAAGCAATAAAAGAGTCAGAAAAATATAGTGGATTAAAAATGCATGGAGATAATTCAATACTCAAATCGAGAATTGAATTTATGCTTTCTTCAAAGTAAAAGAGAAAACTGTGCCTACACCAACAGTACTCATTACAGTAATATTTTGGTTGTGTGCTTCTAATATATGTTTAACAATTGCCAAGCCTAATCCTGTACCACCTTGATCACGAGACCTACTCTTGTCTACTCTATAAAAACGCTCAAACAAACGTGGTAAATGCTCGTTCGCTATTCCTAAACCATTATCTGCAACTTCAACTGAAACATTTTCACCCATATCGTAAACGCGAATTTTGGTTTCGCCATACTCCTTACCATATTTAATGGAATTAACAATTAAATTCACAATCACCTGACGAATTCTAAAACGATCAGCAAAAACAAAAACTGGGCGATCATCATTTTGAACAGTAAGAATAATTCCTTTGCTAGTTGCTTTTAATTCTTGTGCTTCAATTACATCTTTTGCTAAAGCAATAACATCAAAACGTTCAGGCTCAATTTGCAATTCGCCAGTTTCTAATTGAGAAATAGCTTCCAAATCATCAATAATAGTAATCATCCTATCAATACTGCGCTCTGCTCGTTGCAAATAATCACGGTTAATTGTTTCATCCTCCAAGCCACCATCCAACAATGTAAGAACATAACCTTGTATATTAAAAATTGGTGTTTTTAATTCATGCGATACATTTCCTAAAAATTCTTTTCGATATACTTCTAATTTTTTTAAGCGCTCAATTTCATTTTTTCGATCCTCAGCCCAAGCCAAAATTTCATTATTTAGTGCTGTTACTTCATTACTACTTTTTACTGCTTTAGAAATTTGCTTATCATCACTAAGCGCCCTGTAGTTTTTAACTTTATTTGTTAGCTCATTAATTTCATTCACTAACAATTTACTAACGATTAATAAAATTACAAATGATGTGGCTAATGAGGATATAAATGAAATAATTGTAAAATAAAATGACCCACCTGAAACAGCATAAATACCTAAAGTTATAAGTATTGCTAAAACAAATGAGACAATTATTAAAATTAACTTAGGAGAAGTATTTCTCATATTTCTGATCAGAAACGAAAGGTATTAAAAATCAAACTTATAACCAATACCTTTTACCGTTTTGATATAATCTTCCCCAATTTTTTCTCTCAATTTACGAATATGAACATCTATTGTTCTATCACCCACAATCACCTCTCCACCCCACACTTTATCCAAAATAACTTCGCGTGTAAATACTTTCCCAGGTTTAGATGCTAATAATGCAAGCAATTCAAATTCTTTTTTTGGCAAATTAATTTCTTTCTCATCCTGCATCACTAAATACCGCTCTCTATCAATCTTGATTCCTCCCATATCAACTTTTTCATTTGAGGCAGTTTCAATAGTTCCACTTCTTCTCAACAAAGCCTTGATTCTTGACGCCAAAACTCTTGGTTTAATTGGTTTATTTATGTAATCATCGGCTCCAACTTCAAAACCTGCTATTTGCGAATAATCCTCATTCCGTGCAGTTAAAAAAGCAATCATTACATCCTTTAAGCCAGGGATTTCGCGAATTTCACGACATGTTTCTATTCCATCCATATCTGGCATCATTACGTCTAAAATAATAACGTCTGGATTCTCTCTTCTAGCAATTGTTATTGCATCTTTACCATTATTAGAAACGAAGACATTATATCCTTCCTTTTTTAAGTTATAACTCAAAAACTCCAGAATATCTGGTTCATCATCTACCAATAATATCTTGTATTCATTATTATTACTCATATTTTTAGTATTTTATTTAGTGTAAAGTTCGCTATTATTCAATTCCATCGTGTTAATTCCAGATTAACATAACATTAATTCGAATTGTTAATTATTTGTTATCAAAATGTTACTCAAAAACGAACAAATCTGTATTTTCCTTAATACTTACTTAATTTTCGATTAACACCACGTTGCTTTGGGTAAAGTTACTTTGCAGGACAAAATTAATGATTAAAAAAATGAACTTTAAAACACTTTTTACGATTGCAATCGTAATTATAACAAAGGTAGCAATTTCCCAAAACTCAAGTATAAAAGGGAAAGTAATTGACGATAAAAATGGGGAAACTTTACCAGGGGCGGTTGTCTTAATTCAAGGAACCACAACAGGTGGCAATACTGACCTAGATGGAAATTTTACAATTGGTAATGTTGCACCAGGAAAATACAATTTAGTTTGTAAACTCATTTCATATAATACAAAAACTATTACAGATGTAATAGTAAAAGAAGGCGAACCAACCATCCTTACTATAAGCATGGGAACTGCTTCCACTGAACTTGGGGTAGTAGAAGTGACTGCAACCATAAGTAAAGAAACCAACAGTAACTTAACCATGATGCAAAAAAACAATGCAAGTTTATCCGATGGTATTTCATCGGAAAGCATCAGACGTTCTCCAGATAAAAACACCAGCGATGTATTGAAACGTGTGAGTGGTGCCAGTATCCAAGACAACAAATTTGTCGTAATTCGAGGATTAAGTGATCGCTACAATACTGCAATGATCAATGGCTTACCATTACCTTCTACCGAGCCAGATCGAAAAGCGTTTTCGTTCGACATCTTTCCATCAAACATGCTTGATAACATGATGATTTACAAAACTGCAAATCCTGATTTGCCTGGTGATTTTGCAGGAGGCGTTATTCAAATAAATACAAAAGATATTCCAGATGAAAATTTTATAAGCTTTAGCGCTGGTGCTGGTTACAATTCTCAGTCAACTTTTAAAGAATATCAAACCTACAAAGGCAGCAAAACAGACTGTTTGGGATACGATAAAACAGAACGAATTTTACCAACTGGATTACCTGAAACAGATCAATACATACAACAAATTTCAAGTCCAGCTACACGCTACGAAACAAGTAAATTGTTTAATAGCAATTGGTCGATCGACACAAAAAAATCATCTCCTTTAGCACAAAATTACCAATTGTCGTTTGGTGAAAACATGAAATTATTTAAAAACGATTTTGGAATTGTAGGCGCTTTAACCTATAACTATAGCCGAAAACTTCAAACCATCAACCGACAAGACTTTAACCCTGACAAGAGTCAATTGTTTGAATTTGATGACAAAAGCTACCGCGAAAACATTCTTTGGGGAGCAATGTTAAACTTCGCTTATAAAATTGGAGAAAACAATAAAATTTCCTTCAAAAACATGTACAGTACAAACTCTGAAGATGCAGTGATTGAACGTTATGGAAAAAATTTCGAGAACGATCAAATTAACTATGCTACTTCTATGCAATATACAAGCAACACCCTTTTGTCTAGTCAATTAATGGGAGATCATTTATTGACAAAATCGAAAATTAAAATCAAATGGGGTGTTGATTACAACAATACCAAAAGAGTGGTTCCTGACATGCGAAGAATGTATTACTATAAAAACATTACACCTTCAGGTTCTGAATCGGATAGTGTATTTACTGCATATGTACCAGTAGGTGCTCCTTCAAGCACATACGCAGGAAGATTTTATTCTGCCTTAAATGAAGATTTATATGCTGGATACCTGGAAGCAGCTATTCCATTTAATTTATTCAAACAAAAACAAACGTTTAAAATCGGTGGTACGGAACAATTTAAAACCCGTTCATTTGATGCACGTGTATTTGGCTATGTAATAAACAATGTGGGAACATTTGATTGGTCGTATTTAACACTTTCACAAGACTCCATCTTTGACCAAAATAATATTGCTAACAATGGTTTCGTAATTAAAGAATTAAAAAACCCTTCTAACTTATACACAGCTAGCTCTAATTTAACAGCTGGTTATGCCATGTTTGATAACAACTTAACAAAAAATCTTCGTTTGGTTTGGGGGGTACGCGTGGAAAATTTTAATCAAATTCTTAATTCAAAATCATATGGTGGTGATGATATCAAAATTGACACAACCTATTTAGATGTGTTACCATCATTCAATTTAACATATGCTGTAACAGAAAAAGCAAATATTCGTGCTGCGGGTTCGCGCACTGTTGCTCGCCCCGAATTTAGAGAGTTGGCTCCATTTACATTTTATGATTTCAACACCAATGCTGCTGTAGTTGGTAACCCTTCTTTGGTTCGAACAAACATAACAAATGCTGATTTACGCTATGAATGGTATCCGGGTTACGGACAAATTTTATCCGCAACCGTATTCTACAAACATTTTCAAAATCCAATTGAACAAATTATTGATTTATCATCTGGAGCCGGTTCAAGAATTTACACCTATCAAAATGTGTTAAGTGCTCAAAACTATGGTTTTGAAGCAGAATTACGATTCAAATTAAACATGCTTGATTCTATATTTAAAACGGAACAATTTGATCGCTTTACGGTATTCACAAATTTTACATACATCAAATCGGAAGTGAATTTATCAAATGTAGCTACTGCAGTAACGGATGACGAAAAATACAGACCAATGCAAGGACAATCTCCTTATATTATCAATGCAGGTATTCAATACCAAAATGACAGCATTGGACTTGCAATCAGTTTGTTGTACAATAAAATAGGACGAAGAATATTCTTAGTAGGATCAAATGGATACAGAAATATTTATGAGGCTCCAAGAGATTTATTTGACATTCAAATAAGCAAAAAGATTTTCAAAAATGGAGAAATCAAATTTAACATTAATGATGTTTTCAATCAAATGAATGTATTTTATCAAGATCAAAACGATTCGAAAAAATACGAAGAAGATGAAGATACACGTATTACTGGAATTAAATTTGGAACAAATTACTCGCTTTCATTATCCTACAAATTCTAGTGTAAAATAAACATTAACACAAAACCTCCTTTGTTAACGCGAAGGAGGTTTTGTGTTAATATTCGTGTAATACAAGTTTAATCAACACGTAAAGCTACCATAACACCAAGCCAATACTTGGTATCTACTTTTACATCGTTAATAATTGATAAATCTAAATGGGTAATGCTGCTTCCCTTAAATACGGCAAACAAAAAAATAAAAAATAAAAAAATGAAAAAATTTTTACTCATGAGCATGATAATCGTAGGCGGAGTGCTTGGCTTACATGCTCAAGTTACCGTTTCGGGTGACATTACGGCCAATACAACTTGGACCAACAACAACATTTACATGCTAACTGGTGGCTTTGTGTATGTAACAAACAATGCAACTTTAACAATTGAGCCAGGAACAATCGTTAAAGGAGATGCTTCTACACTAGTAATTACTCGTGGAGCAAAATTAATTGCTGATGGAACACAAACACAGCCAATCGTATTTACTTCTAGCCAAACAGCAGGTAACAGAGCTCCTGGCGATTGGGGTGGAATTATCCTTTGTGGAAAAGCACCAATCAATGACCCTGCAGGACAGCGTTTAGCAGAAGGCGGAATTGATGCGGTAAAAGGAATGTATGGTGGAACGGATGTTAATGACAACTCTGGAATCATCCGTTATGTGCGCAGTGAGTTTGCTGGTATTGCATACATCTTAAACAGTGAAACCAATGGATTGACAATGGGTGGTGTAGGATTAGGAACAACAATTGACTATGTTCAAGTTAGCCATGGTGGTGATGATTCTTTCGAATGGTTTGGTGGTACAGTAAACTGTAAACACTTAATTTCAGTAAGAGGAGTTGATGACCATTTTGATACAGATTATGGTTTTTCAGGAAAAGTTCAATTTGCAGTAGCATTAGCAGATTCAAATGTAGCTGACGTTTCAGGTTCAAATGGTTTTGAATCAGATAACGATGGTTCAGGAACAATCAATGCACCATTAACACGTCCTATTTTTTCAAACATAAGCTTCTTTGGACCAAAAATAAATTCTACAACAACTATTAATGGTAATCACAAGCGTGGAGCTCATTTACGCAGAAGTACAGCATTGTGTGTTTACAATTCATTTTTTGCAGGTTTCCCAACTGGTTTAAAATTAGAAAGCGACAACTGTGCTAACAATGCAAAAAACAATTCATTACAATACAAAAACAATATCATCGCAGGTAGCCCATCTAATTCAATTTTAGATTCAGCAGGTATTACAATTGCTTGGGGTGCAACATATGGATCAATGTTAGGTTGGTTTAATTCAAATGCGAACTCTGTTTTACCAAACAGTTTAGACATTTTAGCTGTTAACCCATACAACTATACTAATCCTAATTTCTTATTACAAGGAGCTTCACCAGCTTTAGCAGGTGCAAGTTTTGCTAGTCCAAACTTAGGTGGTACTTTTTTTACACCTACAACTTACCGTGGTGCATTTGATGGTTCAAACGATTGGACTAAATGTTGGGCTAATTTTGACCCACAAAATACA
>JBIIOB010000319.1:0-3494 GCA_044337125.1 Bacteroidia bacterium | reverse complement strand
AACACCATTTGACCCATTATTACCAGTTGCTCCTTGAGCCCCTGTTGGACCTACTAAACCTTGAGGACCAGTAGCACCGTCTATTCCGTTTACACCATCAATTCCATTACTTCCATTTAGACCATCTGCTCCAGTGGCACCTGTCGCACCAGTTGCTCCTTGAGGACCAGATGTTCCTGCATTCTGAGCATACAAAGCATAAGGAACACTCATTAATTGTTGAGTGCCCATCAACACATAATTCGTTCCGCCTGTTACGTCCATACTTATCTCAATATAATAAGGACCGTTTGCCCAATCGATAGACATAAAAGGCCCTCCAGAGGGAACGCCTCCACCTACTACTAAATTCAGCAAACCTATGTTATTTGATGTAACACTATGTGTTTCAGTATATACTGAAGAACCACTTGGACTTCCTTGCAACAAACGAATTTGTAAACCAATTGATTGATTGGCCATAGCTACACCACCGGCATCACGTGCTACTGCCTGATAGTTAAAACCCTGAGGAGACTGAGCATAAACACTTGTGAATGCAACCAATAAAAATAGAGTAAGTAATTTTTTCATAATTTAAATTGTATATAATGTTTGTTTAGTGCGACTTTAATAGTTTATGTGTATCAGAATTATTAACTCTTAAAAAATAAGAACCAGCAGAATAATTACTAAGATTCAATTCCAAATACTTAGAATTAACAGTATGTTTTTCAAGCAATTTTCCTTCAACGGAAAACAATTCTACTACCGTATTTTTTTGATCAGTAGAAAATTGAACATTGACAATATTTATTGTTGGATTAGGAAAAACAGTAAGTCCACTTACAAAAATATTAGAAATACTTGTCACAATAACATTGGTTTGGTGAAAGCCCTGGCTTAACATATTTTGAGTATTATCTAAAGTTGCCGTCACCGTCTCACCCAATGTCCATTCAAGTGTTGTGGTTCCGTCTGTCATACTTGTTCCGCAACTAGAAATCACCTCAGGAGACAGCGTTTGCGAGAAAGCAATCTTTGAAATACAAAAAAAGAAAAAATAAAGCACCTTTTTTTTCATGGTAAAACTTTTTAAGAATTAGCAAATATATTATTTAATTCGAAATAAATATTTTTTTTATTACTTTATAGAAAATAGCTCACTTTATCATAATATTCTATATGATTTTATTCTAATTTTGCACCCACTATGGCAAATCAAGAAGATATTTTCAAAAACATTATTTCGCACTCAAAGGAGTACGGATTTATTTTTCAAAGTTCAGAAATATACGATGGCTTAAGCGCTGTTTACGACTACGGTCAAATGGGTGTGGAGCTAAAAAAGAATTTACGCGACTATTGGTGGAAAGCAATGGTGCAAATGCACGAAAACATTGTAGGTATTGATGCCTCTATTTTTATGCATCCAACAACATGGAAAGCATCGGGTCACGTAGATGCTTTCAACGACCCATTGATAGATAACAAAGATAGCAAAAAACGTTACCGTGCGGATGTGTTGATTGAAGAGCACGTTGCAAAAATTGAAGCTAAAATTCAGAAAGAAGTAGACAAAGCAAAAGAACGTTTTGGTGCTGCATTTGACGAAGCACAGTTTCGTGCAACCAATACACGTGTATTGGAAAACCAAACAAAAGCAGATGAAATTCTTTCGAAATTCAAAGATTCACTGGAGAAAAATGATTTAGAAGCTGTTCGTCAAATTATTATCGATTGCGAAATTGTTTGTCCGGTTTCAGGAACAAAAAACTGGACAGAAGTTCGTCAGTTTAATTTAATGTTCAGTACTTCTATGGGTGCAGTAACCGAAGATTCAAACATTATCTATTTACGACCAGAAACAGCACAAGGTATTTTTGTAAACTTTTTGAATGTGCAAAAAACAGGTAGAATGAAAATTCCATTTGGTATTGCACAAACAGGAAAAGCATTCCGTAATGAGATTGTTGCTCGTCAGTTTATCTTCCGTATGCGTGAATTCGAACAAATGGAAATGCAATTTTTTGTTCGTCCAGGCACTGAGATGGAATGGTATAACTACTGGAAAGAAACTCGCATGAAGTGGCATAAATCACTAGGCTTTGGTGATGAGAGCTACCGCTACCACGATCATTTAAAATTGGCACATTATGCAAATGCAGCATGTGACATCGAATTTAATTTCCCATTTGGATTTAAAGAATTGGAAGGAATTCATTCACGTACCGATTTCGATTTAAAAGCACATGAACAACATTCAGGAAAAAAATTACAATACTTCGATCCTGAATTAAATCAGAATTATGTACCATATGTTGTAGAAACATCTGTTGGATTGGATCGTTTGTTCCTTGCTACTTTATCAAAGGCATACATTGAAGAAAAACTAGAAGATGGAACAACACGTGTAGCCTTAAACTTGCCTCCATTCTTAGCACCAATAAAAGTAGCAGTATTACCATTATTGAAAAAAGATGGCTTGCCAGAAAAAGCGCGTGAAATTTTAGATTTATTAAAATTTGATCATGCTACTACCTACGATGAAAAAGATGCGATTGGAAAACGTTACCGCAGACAGGATGCCATTGGAACACCTTTCTGTATAACAGTTGATCATCAGTCGTTGGAAGACAATACAGTTACTATTCGTTACCGCGATACCATGCTACAAGAACGATTATCAATTGATGTGTTAGCAAAAACAATTGATGATAAAGTAAGTTTCAAAAAAGCATTACAATCATTGAAATAAATAAAAAAAGGCGATTCAACTGAATCGCCTTTTTTATTTCACCAATAACTTTGGTTCGAGCATATCCATAATTGCATACTTCACTCCTTCTCTGCCTAATCCACTATCCTTAATTCCACCATACGGCATGTGATCTGTTCGGAATGTTGGAACATCATTTACGATTACTCCACCTACTTCTAATTCATTAAATGCTAAATTAATTTCTGAAGCCGAATCTGAAAAGATTCCTGCTTGCAATCCGAATTTAGAATCGTTCACCAAAGCAATTGCTTGTTCGATTGTTTTGTACTTTTCAATTACAACTACTGGTCCGAATACTTCTTCGGCACATACATTCATATCTGCAGTTGTATCTGTAATGATGGTAGGTTCTACATAGGAATCCGTTCTTTTTCCACCTAATAAAATCGTAGCTCCTTTTGCAACAGCATCCTTAATCCAAGATTCTACACGTACTGCATTTTCTTCATCAATCATGTAAGAGATATCGGTTGTGTTCTCTATCGGATTTCCTTGTTTTAACTTTTTACTTGCCTCCACAAATGCTGTTGTGAATTTTTCAAAAATAGTTTCATGTACATAAAATCGTTGTGCATGAATACAAATTTGTCCACTGTATGCAAAACCACCCAGCACTGATTTTTGAATTGCTTTTTCCAAATCAGCTGATTCCGTAATAATCACCGCAGCATTTCCACCCAATTCCAACACTACTTTTTTCTTCCCTGCATTGCGCTTCATTTCCCAACCAACT
>JBIIOB010000172.1:0-5252 GCA_044337125.1 Bacteroidia bacterium | reverse complement strand
AATTTTATTGCTTTAACCAATAGAGGAACAGCAAAAGGCGCAATGAAAAACTTTGCTGGTGCATTGGAAGATTTGGATTTAGCAATTAAACTAAAATTTGACTATTCACCAGCCTATATCAATAGAGCGTCCATCAAATTTGCATCGGGTGATAAAAAAGGTGCTTGCAAAGATTTAGAAAAGGCTGATGGCTTGAACAATGAAAAGGCATTTAACTTAATTGAAAAATACTGCAAAGAATTTAACAAATAGGTTTATTCAATCAAAATTGATTCATTGGACTTAATTGCATTTATTTTCATTGAGCCATTGGAATAAAAATCCAAACGAATAAACCCAGTCGATTGATCATTCTCCCATTTTGAATCAAATCGTTTTTTCTTTTGTAGCTGCGATAATTTGCTACCAGAGCCACTAACAATGTATTTGTCATTACCCTGCACAAAATATTGCATATTATGGTCATGTCCTGAAACATAAATTAGGTTATCGTATTTATCAAATAAGGCTAAAATGTTTTTCCGAAATTTCTTATATTTTTTACTATCAATATCTTGTGAAAAAAGGCGATACAAACCAGCAAATCCAAACAAATGAAATGGAGGAACATAATTCACTAGGAACCGAAGTGGCTGCATTTTTTTTGAATGTTGACCATTGGTATAGATTGGATGATGTCCTGCAATTATCACTTTTTCATTTTTATTCTTGGAGTCCAACAACATGCTATCTAATTTTTCATAGAATACGTTTTCTGTGTTTTTTCTTGAACCGATTGTATTTTTTTTAAATGCATGCAAAAACCATTGGGTATCAATAATAATCAAACGAAGTTTATCAGCCACTAAAATTGAATGTGGACCTGGCAAACCATCCTTGGGATAAAAAGATCCTATTAATTTATTTTCGATTGAAGATTGATTTCTAAGAAAGGAATCTACATACAACTGTTGGTTATGCAGGACCTTCATTCCATTTCGTTTTTGAGCGTCCCAATCATGATTCCCCGGAATAAAATAAGCTTGCCCATGATACAATTTCAGCATATCTAATTGCGATTGCATGCGAAGAGTCGAATTGGTATCATTTAATTTCAAACCACTTGGATATACATTATCACCAAGAAACAAAACCGCACTTTTTTTGTCATTTTCCAATTCTTGTTTTAATTTTAACAATGCCTCATGTGGCTGCTTATGCTCACCGGCATCGCCAATCAAGTAAATGGAAAATTCCTTCTCTTGTCCATAACTAGAAAAAAAAGTAAAAAAAGTAAAAAACAAAAAGACTAGTATTCTCATCAACTTTTAATTTTCTTTTTAGTCAAGGCTTCAAAATACTTACAATACTGCTTTAAATTGCATTCATCGCATTTTGGACTACGTGCAGTGCAAACATATCGTCCATGTAAAATTAACCAGTGGTGTGCCACAGCAACTTTTTCTTCAGGGATATACTTAATCAGTTGTTTTTCAGTTTCGAGTGGTGTAGTCGAATTGGTAGTTAGTCCTAACCTAGCCGAAACACGAAACACATGTGTATCAACTGCCATAGCAGGTTTATCATAAACCACAGAAGCAATAACATTGGCTGTTTTACGACCAACTCCTGGCAACTTTTGCAACTCATTTATTTCAGAAGGTACAGTCCCCTTAAAATCATGTATGAGCATATGAGCCATTCCAACCAGATGCTTTGCTTTATTGTTCGGGTAACTAATACTTCGAATATATTGAAACACTTCATCGCTGCTAGCAGCTGCCATCACTTCTGGTTTAGGAAATGCTTTAAACAAAGCAGGTGTAACTATATTAACTCGCTTATCGGTACATTGAGCGGATAAAATAACGGCAACTAATAATTGGTAAGGATTTTTATAATGCAATTCTGTTTCGGCAATTGGGTGATTTTTGCTGAAGTAATCAATTATCTTTTCGAATCGTTCTTTTTTTGTCATGATTACAATCAAATCAAACTATTTATTATTCAATCGTTTTAATGTTTGCCAAATGTATTTTTCTGAAGGTAGTAATGTGTTTTGGATACGTTTCGCATATTCTATACTATCCATAATCTCCTTGTTTTTCAACTGAATAATATCATTTTTATGTCCTAAATCTTCATTGGCGATTGATAAAGCTTTATTGGATTTTTGTTTTTCATAATAACGAAAAAAGAACAATAACATTAACAAAATGGCAACTCCAATTCCAATTACCAATAGGTTCTGGCGTGTTTGCTGTTGACTAAGTTTAGCCTCTTGCAATTCAATTTGTTGTTGCTGTTTTTCACTTTCATACTTCCCTTCTATTTCCAATACCTGTTTATTGCTTTCCAAATTAAAAACAGAATCTTTGTAATTCGAATAATGGACATAATATTCTAGGGCTTTTTCGAAATTTAATGTTTTTGAATATAAGTTAGAAATATTAAGACAAACGTTTTTGATATTATCATATGCTTTACGTTCAACAAAAATAGAATAGGCTTTCTCATAAAAATTCAATGCAATGGTTTTGCTGCCTTGTTTTTCATAAGCTGCAGCAATAATCTCATAAGTACTTGCTATACCATATGAATTATCAAGTTCTTTAAGTTGAACCACTGCTTTATCAAAATTCTCAAATGCTTCATCATAACGCTCTAATTCAACCAAACAATTCCCAATAAGTGTATAACAAATAGATAAAGGATAAAGTGCATTTTGTTTTTCAAAAATAGCTTTTGAACGCTTAAAATAATCGATTGCTGTTGCTGCATCTTTTCTACTATCTAAATAAATATTACCAATTCCAATCGAAGAAATTGCCATCATGTATTTGCTGGAATCTTGAGCGGCAATTTCATAACTTTTCAGATAGGACTCCAATGCTTTTTCACTGTTATTAAGACCTAAATAAGTATTTCCAATAGAGTTCATCAAATTACTCATTGCACGCTTGTCCTTCAATTTTTCAAACAACTTATAGCCTTCTATTGAATAATACAAACCTTTTTTATATTCCCCTTTACCATTGTAAAAGCCTGCTTTTCGATCATATCCATCGGCTACACCTGCTGTATAGCCTATTTTTGTAGCAAGTGCAATGGCTTTGTCTGCATAGAGTAAACAACTATCGTTTGCTTTATGCATATAGGCTAAGGAAATACCATTAAGGGTATGCACTGCAGTAGTATCTTCAGAAGGGAAATCTCTTAAATGCTTTTTTAAGCTATCTATATTATTTTCGGATGAAAATAAATACGAAGGGAAAGCAAATAAAAGCAGTAACAGAAATTTTGATGACATAAGACAAATATAAAAAAATAGCTGCTATTTATAAAGCTATTTTGGAGAATCGTTAAAAGTGAAACTGAGAATATTTAATCAACTGATATAGAGATTGAAACAATTATAAATTCATTAATTTATAGCCTAAACACGAACACCAATTACACAAACATCATCCACTTGTTCCATTTCGCCTTGCCAATCTAAAAAAGCTTTTTCAAGGGCTTGTTTTTGATAAACAGTTGACTGTTGAATTATTAAACCCATTAATTCCTTCAATTGCGATCGTTTAAATTTTTTCTTTTTTTCACCACCAAACTGATCAGCATAACCATCAGTAAAGAGAAGTAGTTGATCTCCTTTTGTTAATTGAAGCGAATGATTTGTAAAACTGATGAAATTATCAGAATAGCCAATGGGAGATTTGTCACCTTTAATTTCAATAAATTGTAATGAATTATCTTTATCTTTTTTAAATACCCAAAGAGGATGATTTGCTCCAGCCCATTCTAGTTCCAAGGTTGTCAAATTCAATCGAAAGATAGACATATCCATACCATCCTTATTTTCACCAACTTTACCAGATTGATTTAAATCCCGTATAAAACGTGAACGTAATTGATTTAAAATTTCGTTAGGTGATAACAAATCGGCCGTTGCATTTATTTCATTTAAGAAGGATGTACCCAACATGGTTAAAAATGCGCCAGGGACTCCATGATCTGTACAATCAGCTACCGTTAAATACCAATATTTTTGACTAGAATTTGCTGCAGCTTTTTCAAGTGACCAATAAAAATCACCACTAACAATATCTTTAGGTTGAAACAGAATAAAATGCTCTGGCAAATGTTTGCTTACATGTTCCTCTTCTTTTAGAAGGGCTAATTGAATGCGTTTGGCATAGGTAATACTATCAATAATTTCCTTCTGTTTTTCATCAACAATTTCCTTCTGACGAGCGATAATTCCATTTTTCTTTTGGGTATCCCTGTACCTATAAAATGCATAAATAGAGATGGCAATAAACAAGGTTAATCCAAAAAAGAAAACATATTTCAATGTTTTTTCTTGTTTCAATGCACTTTCTTGAGCGGCAATTTGTGCATCTTTCACTTTCTGAAATTCATTATTCTTAATACTATCCGCAATTACTCTTTTTTCATAGGCATATTGAAACTGCATTTGCAAAGCAGCTTTTCGTGTTGATTAATTCAATGCACTGTCTTTTAGTTTTATATAAAACTCATGCATTTCCAATGCATTCTTAAAATCATTTTTTTCTTTATAAATCTGACTCATTAAATCAGCTGCATCTGCCAATTCATTAACAAAACCAATTTCCTCCGCAAGGGCATAGGCTTCTTTGGCATAACTAAAAGCTTCTGTTGGTTTTTTAATTTTCAAATAAATAGTCGAAACATTTATAGCCGTACTAACCAAAACAGGTTTATCTGTTCCTTTTTTTGACATTGTATAGGCCAACAAGTAATTATCCAAAGCACCTTTGTTATCTCCACTTTCTTCATATACATAACCAATATTGTTATATGAATTTGCAATACCATCTAAATCATTAATTTCTTTTTGGATTATTAGCGCTTTATTTAAATAGGACAATGCCTCTTCTGGTTTGTTTCTTTTATGGTAGAGTAATGCAAGGTTATTCATAGAAATACCAACACTTCGTTTATCGCCACGTTTTTCGCTAATCTTTAAGCTTCGTAAATTATAGTTGATGGCTGTTTTTAGGTCACCTTGACGGTTGTAAATAATTGCCAAATTATTTAGTGCATTTGCAATTCCAACATCGTAGTTTGCACTCTCTTATAATTTCAAGCTTTTATGGTAACAATCTAAAGCACTCAAAATATCCCCTTGTTGTAAATCTTCAGCATAAAGTGGACTAGTTTTAATCAAATATAAGAGAGTGTTTCCAATAAATAAATCAATAAATTTATATAACCATGGAAACAAAGAA
>JBIIOB010000171.1:0-5276 GCA_044337125.1 Bacteroidia bacterium | reverse complement strand
GTACCTATGAACATTCTATTGTATACAGTAAATAATTTCCTGAAGTTTTTTGTGTTCTCTTTGTTTCGCGAACGTAAGAATGAAACCGTTCACTACTTTTTGATTTACCTTCCCTTAATGGTTTTTTACTTTGGCTACTTTTTGAGGATTGTACGTTCAATTGCCTACATACAAGAAATATTCTTTAAAGCATCCTATAAAGATAGCTGGAATCCACAAAAATCTTCAAAGTTTGCAAAGGCCTTAAAGCTTTAGTGTTCAGCCAAGGAAGAGGCAATTACATCACAGGCTTTGTCTAATAATATAAACACATTTTCGAATCCTTGTTCACCTCCAAAATAGGGGTCAGGAACATTCATGTTTGAGTTGGGATAAACTCGATTTAAAATCATTTCTACTTTCTTTCTATCGTCACTAGTTCTGGATAAGGAAACTACATCTGCATAGTTAGATGCATCCATTACAAAAATGGTGTCAAAATTATCGAAATCAGCTACACTAAATTGGCGCGCCTTTAATTTAGAAACATCAACTCCATGCTTTTTTGCATTTTTAATGGTTCTGTTATCCGGATGGTCACCTGTATGGTAATTGGAGGTTCCTGCTGAATCTATATAAATATCTAAATTTAATTTTTCTGCCTTGTGTCTCAAAATGCCTTCTGCTAATGGTGAACGGCAGATGTTTCCAAGGCAAACCATTAATACTCGTTGCATAATTTAATCTTTGATAGGTTTAAATTTCAAAATATAATGTGTTCCTGGTTTTTGAATTTTCTCAATTTCTCCATTCAACTGGTTCGACAATATTTTTATTAATTCTAATCCCAATGTAGTTGTTTCATTGTTGAATACCTCATCATTAAAGCCTTTTCCATTATCGCCAATAATAATGGTGTATTCTTCTTTTACATTTGATTTATGGAGCTCAATTTCAATTATACCATTGTTTACTTCATTAAATGCATATTTAAACGAGTTCGAAATAATTTCATTTAATAATAATCCTAGTGGAATAATGGTGTTTAAATTAAAATGCTGAACTTCTAAATCGAGTTTTAATTCAATTTCTTTATTATAACTGTAAGTCTCAATTAAATTTTCGACCAACATGTTAATGTATTCTTTCACATTAATACGGCCATAGTCTTCTGATTTGTAAAGTTTTTCATGGACCAACGAAATGGTACGAATTCTGTTTCTAATTTCTCGGAACAGCTCTGTAGCCTTAGGATCCGAAACATAATCAGATTGAATATTAATTAAGCTATTGATGATTTGTAAATTATTTTTTACTCGATGATGTACCTCTTTTAATAGAATTTCATTTTCATCACGTTTTTTTATAATTTCTGCTGTTCGGTCTTTAATGATTTTTTCGAAGCGCTCTTTTTGTAGCATGTGCTTACGTTTGCGATATTGGTTGTATCCATAAATAGAACCAAAGAATCCTACTGTACAAAAAATGATGAACCACCAGGTAGTCCAGAATGGAGCTTTGATTACAAAATTAAATTCGGCATATTCTTCATTTGATACACCATCCTTATTTTCTGCCTTAACTAAGAATCGGTAAATACCTGGAGGGATATTGGAATAGGTTGCTGTTTGAATTTCTTCGGCAGGACTCCAGTTCTTGTCAAAACCTTCCAATTTAAAACTGTATTTTATATTTTCAGGAAACGTTTTGCTAATGGCGCTAAAGTTGAATGTTATATGGTTTTTGTCATGAGTGAAAACTGTATTCAGAGGCAGATTGTACCATGGGGAAAGTGTATCGGAATATTCACTCCAATTTACATCTTCATAAAAAAGCTTTACACTTTGAATGGCAACTTTAGGAATTTCTCTATTTCTTAAAAGTTCTTCACTTGGACTAAATTTAATTGCCCCTTTAATGGTTCCAAACCAGAGGTCACCATTCTGATCAATACATGTAGCTCTTGAATTACATTCGATGCCTTTAAATCCTTCTGCTTTTCCATAATTACGTATAGCTGCAATTTCTCCCTTTTCATTCAAGGATATTTTATCTAAACCTTTGTTTGTTCCAACCCAAATATTACCATAACTATCTGTGTTCATTAAATACACGGTACCAGAAGTTAATCCTTCTTTTGTGGTAATGCTTTTAATTTCTGTGCCATTAAACCAACCTACACAATTGTCGGTTCCCACCCATATATTTCCATATTTATCCTTTACCATACTTCCTGCATAGGTATTGCATAAACCTTTGGTTAAATGTTTAATTATTTTTTCATGATTATAAATGTAAACCCCGTTCCCAGTGCCCATCCAGATATAACCATTTTTATCTTCTGCAAAGGAGTAAACATTGTCATTTGATAATCCAATGCTTTCATCTAGTTGTACAACCGTTTTTCCATTGTCAACAAAAACGCGGTTACCACGTGTCCCAATGTAAATTATTCCATTAGAATCCTCAAAAATGGCTCTTACATTTTTTACCTCTTTATTTTTATAAGGGGTAAAGCTGGAACCATTGTAAATTGTAATTCCTAAATTGTTTCCAATCCATACATTCCCTTTACTATCTGTAAAAATGCAACGGGTTTCTGCAGTCATTGAAGGGAACTTGGTAACAGTTGAACCATCGTATTTGAATAATCCATGTAAGCTAGTTCCTATCCAGATATTGCCTTTTTTATCCGCATTGATTGCAAATATATCCTTCTCGTTTAAGCCAATAAGATTGTCGTAATAGGTAAATGCTTGATTCGTGTATTTTACCAAACCGCCTCCACCGGTACCAATCCAAAGGTTTCCAGTTTTATCTTCGTAAATGCATTTTATATTATCAACTGGCATTCCATTCGATTGATTAAAATGCAAAACTTGCTTTTTGGTAATTTTATATAATCCTTCATTTTGTGTACAAACCCATAATTGATTTTGTTGATCGAAATGAATATCGCTAATAGTTGCACTTGTAGGAATAGCTAAGGAATCTATTTTAGTTGCTTTTACTTGGTAGTGAGAAGGGCCTGTGATTTTTATTTTATGAAAGATAGAACGATTTTCTACTGCCCATAAGTTTCCATTTTTATCTTCTGTAATAGAGGTAATGTTCGCAGTATTTATATTTTCGTTATCCGATATTCTTACAAGCGTTTTGTTTTTTAAAACAAGTAATCCTTGGTCTGTTCCAATCCAAATAAGGTTTCTACTATCTTTTTTATAACAATTAACATCAAAGTATTTTAATGAATCACCTCTTATTTCAAGTATATTAAATTGTTTACCATCAAATAAAAGTATTTCATGATTTTTAATTACAATTAAATTTTTATTGTCATCATTTGTTATGAATTGTACATATCCTCCTGAAAAATATTTTTCATTTGTCTTGCTGAAACTAGTAAATGTTTGTCCATCAAATTTGCATAACTCATTGAATCGAGTTCCAAACCACATGTTCTTATTTACATCTTCCGAAATGGCATTAATAACTTGTCCACATAATCCATCTTTTTCTTCATAAACTTTGAATGATTTTCCATCAAAGCGGTTTAGGCCTCCTCCTGAGGTTCCAATCCACAAATATCCTCTGCTATCTTCATAAATTGCATTTACTTCGGATTGAGAAAGTCCTTCGTCAAGGGAATAGGTTTGGAAATTATATAACTGAGCTTGTAATATTGCTGGGAAGATAAGCAACAATGATAATGCTAACTTAATAAATGATTTAGTATTTATTATCATAAGCTTAGGGTTTGGTATATAACAAAAATAGGAATCAGATGTTCTGATTCCTATTTTTTATAGACATTTTTATTGGTAAGTTATTGAATGCTAATTTTTTTATTCAACTCATCAATATAGTTTTTGAAGCGTTTGTCGGTATCCATTAAGTTGTTAACGGTGCGGCAAGCATGTAAAACAGTAGCATGGTCTTTACCACCGCAATGCAAACCGATAGTTGCTAAAGATGATTTTGTCATGCTTTTTGCAAAATACATTGCAATTTGACGAGCTTGAACAACTTCACGTTTACGTGTTTTTGATTTTAAAAGTTCTATTGGTAAGTCGAAATAATCACAAACCACTTTTTGGATGTAATCAATTGATACCTCACGAGCAGTATTTTTAACAAACTTGTCAATCATTTGCTTCGCAAGTTCCAATGTAATTGCTTTTTTGTTCATGGATGATTGAGCTAATAATGAAATTAAAGCTCCTTCTAACTCACGAACATTGGTAGTGATACTGTAGGCTAAATATTCAATTACTTCTTTTGGTAAATCAATACCATCAGTATATAATTTTTTCTCAAGAATTGCGATACGTGTTTCCAAACCTGGAGTTTGCAAATCAGCAGCTAATCCCCATTTGAAGCGAGACAATAAACGTTGTTCAAATCCTTGTAATTCAACTGGTGGTTTATCAGCAGTTAAAATGATTTGTTTTCCTGTTTGGTGTAAGTGATTGAATATGTGGAAGAAAACATCTTGTGTTTTTTCTTTTCCAGCGAAATATTGAACATCATCAATAATTAATACATCAATCATTTGATAGAAGTGTACAAAATCATTTTGATTGTTGTTTCTTACTGAATCAATGTATTGTTGTGTGAATTTTTCAGATGATACATATAATACAGTCTTGTTTGGAAATTCATTTTTAATTTGAATACCAATAGAATGTGCTAAATGGGTTTTTCCTAAACCAACACCACCATATATTAATAAAGGGTTGAATGCAGTTCCTCCTGGTTTATTTGCAACAGCAAATCCAGCAGAACGAGCCAAGCGATTACAATCTCCTTCTACAAAATTTTCGAATGAATAATTTGCATTTAATTGAGATTCAACGTTTACCTTTTTTAATCCAGGTATGATGAATGGATTACGGATAGTATTTTGATTCAAATCAATCGGCATAGATACCGAAGGATTCTTTAATTCTTTTTTGCTGTTTGTAGGAATCTTAACCGTAAATGGTTTTGATGAGTTATGGGAGTTCTCCATAACGATTGAATATTCTAATCTTCCTTCTGTACCTAATTCCTTTTTAATTGTTTTCTTTAATAAGGTAATATAGTGTTCTTCTAACCACTCGTAAAAGAACTGACTTGGAACTTGTATTGTTAAAACGCTGTTACTTAATTTTACTGGCTTAATCGGCTCGAACCATGTTTTGAAACTCTGTGAACTTACATTGTCTCTTATTATCTCCAGACAACTCTCCCAAACTTTTACGTATGCTTTCTCCATTCTCTTCTGTAATTTATATTTTGTTAAACTTTATGTTTAG
>JBIIOB010000170.1:0-5277 GCA_044337125.1 Bacteroidia bacterium | reverse complement strand
ACGCTCGTTAATCTCTACATCAAGGGTGATGAATCAGCACTTGAAACATTATTACTTCGTCACAAACGAAAAATCTTTAGCTACATCATGCTTACGATGAAAGATAAAGAAATGGCCCAAGACATTTTTCAGGACACCTTTTTTAAAGTAATCAATACCCTAAAAAAAGGACAGTACAATGAAGAAGGTAAGTTTTTACCTTGGGTAATGCGCATTGCACACAACTTGATGATTGATAGCTTCCGCCATGACAAGCGTATGCCAACAATCAGTGGTGGAACCAATAGCGATGGCGAGGACTTCGACATTTTTAGTGTTATTCCAATGGAAGACAAAAATGCGGAACAAGCACTTTCTCAAAGTCAAATTAGAAAGGACATTCGCAAACTGGTAGAAAAGCTACCAATTGAACAACGTGAAGTTTTGATGATGCGTCATTATTATGACATGAGCTTCAAAGAAATATCTGAACAAACCAATGTGAGCATCAATACTGCACTTGGACGTATGCGCTATGCATTAATCAACCTTAGAAAGATGATTGAAGAGAAAGAAATCATTGTTAATTTTTAAATTTACAAATCCCGACAAAAAAATTGTCGGGATTTTTTTTAACCTATACAATAAACCAAAAATGCCTCCGTTATCTTATCATAAACAAAACAAAAACTGAATGAATAAAATCTCTACTAAAAAAATTATTGAACCGATTAACACGAAAATGAATGAAGATTTTGATACTGACAAAGATTTTCCATTTGAACCGGAAAGCAGTGTAATCAAAAACATTCTTAACTACTCAAAAGCATTGAGTATTCGTAAATCAAAAAACATTGAACACTTCGAAATGGTGTTAAATTAAGTGATTTGTTGATTAGTTTAGATGAAGCGCCCTGTCGAAATTCGGCAGGGTGCTTTGTTTTTACGCCAATTTGTCTGCAAATAACGAATAAACACTATCTTTGCATGCCTTTTGATATAAAAGGAAAGCGTTCTTTGAGTACATGGGGTCGTTTGGTTTTGACAGCGAGTGCGATTTTTATGTAAGCATGTGGTGTGTTGTGAATATGGCACCTTAATCCTAATTCTCAAAATTCTATCTGGCGAGTCTAACTACGCTATGGCTGCTTAATACCAAGTATTGAGTGCCTTTGTTTCCGGAGAAGCTCTGATCTTCTGCGTCTCCTGTGAAGCATTACAAATGAAGAAATAGTTGCGGAGAGTTTCGATCCGTGATGAGATAAAGAAACTAAGTAAGCCTTATGGTTGGCAGAACTACCTAAGCTTAACAAAAATTAAAGTTTTGATAAACATGTAGAAAGCCTATTAATTCCTTGTTTGGACGAGGGTTCGAATCCCTCCGACTCCACCTTCGCCCTCCGTAGCTATGCCAATTAATTAGATATGCGAAGGAGGAAAAAACATTTTTGGTAAAGCCAAACAGCCTACTAAAAATACTTTTCAGCAATAAAAAGCCCCTGCGCCAAATGAGAACGCAGGGGCTATTCAACTAAACTAACCCAAATTATTCAATAATCACTTTATGATTTTCAACTTTTCCATCATAATTGATTGTTACCAAGTATAGGCCTTTTCCATATTGTGAAAGGTTATATGCAACCATTTTTTCTGATGAAACAGTTTCACTTTCAACAAGTTTTCCTGTAATATCGTAGATCTTAATCAATACATCTCCATTTGAATTTTTAGAAGACAAGTCAAAATTTACAATGCCGTTAGATGGATTTGGATAAATTGTAATAACATCTTTTTCCAAATCTTTTAAATACAAATAAGCGCTAAGATTATTCTCATCATCGTCTACCATTTCAGATAATTTAAATGAATTAGGTGTAGTTGGTCCACATCCATGAATATATCCCAAAAAGTAGTTGTCTGTATTTCCATTAGGAGTAAGCAAGGTGAATGTACTACCTGGAGTCATCAAAATGTATTCAGATCCTCTTACTATTCGTTTTGCAGTGCTAATAATTGTAGAACTTATCGATACAGTAGTGCCTTCCCAATAGTAATTTGGTACTGAAGCATTACAATTGTTACAATTCACTTTTGTTAAAGGTAAAGCCGGACAATTCAACCCAGATTTCCAAATTCCACGTCCCCAAGTACCTGCACGAACCGTATTTTCAACATAGTTGATTTCCATCTGAGGGGTAAAAATCCTAGGTAAATTATTTGAGTAATGACTCCATTGATTATCAGTAGCAGATCTATAGTAGACTCCTTTCTCACAAGAAATATAGATAGCATCATTAGATTGACGATCCATAATCATACTGGTTGTTTTACAACCTAAAGGCAACCCTGATGAGTAATTTGACCAAGTACTACCATCGTATTTTAGAACTTGTATTGCATCATTTCCAGGTATAAATACACCTATATAAACCACATTTTTGTTCCATGGACTGGTTTCAATTGAGTGAATTATCATTTCATTTTGCTGAGTTCCAGAAATTCCAAGGGATGACCAAATAGCTGGGGAAGTAATGTTCTCCCATTGAGGCACTGTCGAACCATTAACTGTAGCAAATTGTCCGTTATGATCTCTCCAAGTGTCATCAATATCAGGCCCTATGTATTTTATTACTGCTGGAGGGCAAGCTGGATCGTATAATGTTGCAGCAAGACCACTGAATGTAATGTGCATGCTATTTTTGGTTTCAGGTGAAAAGGACATGGCGGTAGGCTTATTCCACGCATTTATTCCTAAATTGGTAAGATGTCCGGGCCATACTTTTTGAACAAAAGCACTATTATTGGTATTGATATTATTATTAACTGGATCATTAACCCATTGGTGAATTCCTGTAAAGTTTTTCAACCTAAAAATCCTACCTGGTCGATATGGATCTTGGTAAAATATCCGATGATCAAATTCTCCTTCTCCTATATCACTAGCACCAACTTCAAAAACAGATGAGTTTGGAACAGGCAATTTAAGAGTTTTTAATCCCCCCCAGGTAATTCCCTGATTAATGGATGGATAACAACCATAACTATGACCATACGAACTTTTATCTGCAATGATAAAGTTTTGATCAAACTTGTCTATAATAGGTCCATCAGCTTCCCAAAACTCCTTAGTGACTTTAGGTGTGTAAGCCCCTCCATTCGATTCAAAAATATCCAAATTTATAATATCCTGTTGTTGGATGGCATACAAAGATGGATTATCATCTGTACCCGAAAATCCATTCAACAATGCTACATGTAATCCGTTATTAATAGGTTCAAAATAAACACTGTTTCCATCTACAGAGGAAACATCGTTAGCTATATTTATTCCTCCATCACAAGCGACATAAATTTTATTATTCACACATTTAACATAATGTATATCATCATGAATATTTCCATTAAGACTATGAGAATCATTAAAGTTCAGTGGCCATGTGCCCCAACCAAGAATAACAGTATTATTATCAAGATTGTAGTAAGAAAGTTTAACTCCACCAAACCATAAACCATTACTATAAGATGAATATTCAAATCCTAGTCTACCAATTGAGCTTGGAGAAGTTGGGTATCTTAATCCAATTGCGTTAGGCAAAAAAGTACTTGCTCCATATGTGATATTACCAGATGTATTAGAAATTCCAACAGAATGTAAATACGTTTTTTCGTTAGGTACATTTGCTAAATGGCAAACAAAAAGCTTGGAGTCAACACCAATTAGGGTAGATGGTTTTACAGCAAGTATACAATGCCCCCAATTCGCGTAATCAGATGGTACACTGAAATTTGCTGAAATATCTGTAAAAGTAGCCCCGTCATCGGTTGATCTCTTGATCATAAGATCTCCCCCACTATTGGGAACAATTTGACTCGATCCACCTACAAAGCAATGATAATCTGATTCAACAGGAACGAACACGATGTTTTCAGAAAAGTTGTCGGTAATTTTCACCCAATTAAGTCCTGAATCTGTACTTCGATACAAGCCTATGCTTGTGCATACAAAAAGTATATTATCGTATTGAGGGTGTTTTGTAACATATTGAATAGTAAACTCATAATTATTAGGATTGGGCAATGCGCCCAACGCTGTGAACTGAGCTGTTGCAAAATTGTATTTCCATACACCAGTAGAATAGTCTATATTATGACCTCTATAAAAAAAGTTGGCAAAGAATATTTCATTACTATTCAAATAACACACAGTATTAACTCCGTTTGTTCCAGTTATGCTACTTGTTTCAATTGGAGTCCAATTTGCACCATTGTTTGTGCTATACCATAGGCCTGCAAATTTGCCTCCACAAGTTAAATGATTGGCATTGTAAGGGTTTATTTCGATAAAATTTAGTTGAGATGTTTCAAATAAATTGCCTCCTTGCTTATTAGTTGATCTTGGTCCGACATGCTCCCAGTTGCTTTGTGCAAAAGTAGAAGAACAAAGAAAAAGCGCGAAGAACCAAACTATTGTTTTGTGTTTGATTTTCATATTTTGTCAGATTAGTTTTTTTTCAAATTTTGAACTTCCTTATTCAATTCATTGATTTTTTTGTCTTGTTCAATGATGTAGAGCGTTAATTCTTCAATTTTTTCTAGCAAACGATTGCTCATATCTGCCACATCAACACCCTCTTTTTCCACCTCACTCGCGGATGGGATATTGGGTAAATGTTTGTTTACAGTTACATATTGCTCAAGATTAGTTAGGCTCATTCTTTTATAAGTTGGTTCAAATACATAATCAGCCCAATTGACAGTGTTTTTTACCGCAATTTTTACTTTTTCAGTTAGTATTCCGGTTTGCACATACAATTGATATCCAGCTGGCAGCTGCGTATCATCTGCACCAATTAAACAAGTTCCATTCACACTTAATCGTGCTGTTGGGTTGTTTGTATTGATACCCACATTCCCAGTACTATGCTTTAAGAAAAGAAAATAATTGCCTTGGTTAGCCTGGCCTCCAACAAATGGTCTCCAAAAATTCAATCCATCAGCTGAATTTTCTATTCCCCAAGTATTGTTATTAGAACCATTGTTCCCTAATAATAACATGGGACCACCATAACTATTGGCGCCTTCAACCAAAATAGCACCATCCTTAATGTTCAATTTTTGAGTGGGATCAGGAGTTCCAATACCTACAAATCCACCATTCTCAATCACAAACGATGGAGCATTATTACCAGCCTCGTGAAAACGAATTCCTGTATTATGAACCAATAAGTCCCATCTGTATTGTGTATAAGTTCCAGTAGCAACTCGATAATAATGTTCCAGTTTAATTCCTGTACCCAT
>JBIIOB010000169.1:0-5279 GCA_044337125.1 Bacteroidia bacterium | reverse complement strand
TTCCATAAAAAAACGATACCAAGTGTAATTAGCGAAAAAATAACTAATTGAGTAAAAAACGACTTGAGTGCTGATGACATAAACTGCTACTTTTTAAGAATATCTCTGATAAAATAATAAATCGCTAAAAATACAGAGAGCAAAGTTAGCACTAAGGTAAATATAGGAAATGATAATTTAAGGTATTTATCGAGTTCAACCCCACCTAAAACTCCGCCCACAATAATAGCAGCCATTTGCACTGCCATACCCGAATATTTCGCATAATTATTAAGCGGTTTTTTCGGCAAGTTCTGCTTTTTCTGTTCGTTCACCTTTTATATCCTTTACAATTCCACCCATACTGCAAGATCCAGAGAAAGTTGCACCAGGCTCAATTGCAATTTTGTTTGTGATAATATCACCAGTTAGTTTTGATGATGATTTAAGTGCTAACAACTCAGCTACCCCAATTTTACCTTTAATCGTACCTGAAATATCCGCATTCTGACAAATAATTTCACCTTCTACTGCACCTGAGGCACCCACAACTAATTTACCTTTAACATTAATAGTTCCAGTAAGTGAACCATCAATTCGCATATCTCCATTAGTAGTGATATCTCCTTCTATTACTGTACCTGCACCTATAATATTAACTGACGGACTGTCTGATGTGTTATTTTTTGCCATTTTATTAAACATTTAGTAGTTTTTTAAATGATTTTGGGTAAAATTAACGGAAAAAAGCAAAAAAACAACCAATTATTTGAAATTTTGAGTAAAAAATTGTTTGTATTCGTTTATGTTTTTATCCTTATAAAAGATCGAATAGTTCTCGGCAGATATAATAAATGTTTGATATGTCCCCGCTTCCAAATCGGAATACACAAACTGATTCCCTTTCATAAAATTATAATAATCCATTGCTTTGGCTTTTCCTGCAAACGTTTTTACACTAACCAACTGGTGGGTAGCATCTAAAAACATACTTGAAACAGCTAATTGTTGAATACTATATGTTTGACCATTTATATCAGAAATAGCAATTTTAAACTTATTTATATTTCCCTTACCATTATCTACTATGGCTACCCAATAATAATCGGTATCTTCTTTAAAAACAAACTTTGGTGCTTTCGCTGCTGCACTATCAGCAGCGCTCATATACTCAGGGTTCTTTTGTTTTTTTATCATTTCCAACATTTGCTGTGCTTTTTCTTTCACTGGCTCTTTTGGATATTTGATTGTTACTTGAATGAGGGCACTTTCAAATGCAGAAATATCTTGCGTTCTACCAATACACATCGCTTTTATAAAAGCAAATTGAGGCATTAATGAACTTTTGGAATAGGATGAATCGGCTTTCAAACAATTAGCTAAGGCACCTGAATAGTTGGCATCTGCATATAATTCATAAGTTTCTGTATAAAATTTTTCAACCTGACTTTTGCTAGCAGCAATATCTTTTGCATAATCAGGATTTTTAATGATTTTTGCAAACTCGGTATCTGCATAATTCGTTAAAATCAAATTTTTATAATACTCCGCTTTGGTTGGATTTTCTATAATCAAGTAGGTACGGTACAATTGATAGTATGACGATAATTGGTATTTATTCCCAGGGAATCGTTCCGTTAGTTCTTCGAAAGTTTCAATTGACTTCTTGTTGTTCAACAACTGTTCTTTATAGATTGAACCTGCTGCGTAATATGCTTCAATTATTTTTGCTGTGGATTTATCGAATGCCTCCGCAGTAAGTGGAACATTTTTTAAATAATAATCACGCCCTTTTTTATTCTTTTTACTTTTTTCCTTTTGCCCAGATCCGTCCTTTGTTGAATCGGCCTCAGCCACTTCACTATCTTCATTATCTCCATCTGTATTCACAACCAAAATTTGATCTTTTTCACTTCTCCTCCAATTATCTTCCAGTTTTCTTGAACCCCATTTTTTTGTAAATTCTCCAATACCAAAACTAACTGTTGTTTGATTGTAGAAGTACCAGGTATTGCTTGCAGGAGTGGCATTTCCAGGTGTTGTTGTTGGATTTAAAAGTTGATTCTGTAATTCATTTAAACGATTTTGTTTTTCTTCTTCTTTCCTTCTTTCTTCCTCTTCAATTTTTGCAATCATTTTATCAATTACATCATTGCGTTCCTTTTCCGACAATTTAGCAATACGTTGCAAACTATCCTCCAATGCAATAGTGTTCAAATTAACAACCAAAGAAGTTAAACTCTTTTTCTTTGCATCGATTAAGGCATAATTAGGGTAATCTTTTGGCAAAAATGTGATTGTACTATCGTAATTAGCTTGGGCTTTCTTGTAATCCAATTTATCAAAATAAATATCCGCACGCTTTAAATAGGAAAGTGCTTTTTGGGTATTGTTGGAAACGCTCGATTGAATCGAATTATTCAAATAGGTAATTGACAATGGAACATCATTTTCCTTATAAGCAATCTCCGCCAAGGCATAGTAAATTTGGTCTTTGAACTCCACATTTTTTATATCCTTCAACATGCGTTGAAGTTGTTTTTTCACCAACTTAATGTCTGCTGAATTTACATCAATTAAACTTGCTCTTTTCATTTGGGCATTAAACACCATATCATAAGAAGGATTCAACCCTGGAACCATCGAAAAATATTGAGATGCTTTTGCTTTATCACCCGTTAATTCATATAACTGGGCCAAAACATAGATATAACGAGCCTTCTCTTTTTTCTTTTTTGTTAAGGTAATTCCTTTAGTAAGACTTTTTATGGCTGGCGAATAATCTGCTCGTTTAATATGAAAATCGGCAGTAACCAAGGCCAATTCTTTTGTATACGATCTATCAGTTGGAAAATCTTTCGCATTACGCAAATCATCCACAATCAACTCTGAGGAAGATAAACTTCCAATTTCATTGTTTGTTCGAATCATCCAAAGCATTCCACTGTACTTCGCCTCTGGATTAGGATATTTTTTTGAAACGTATTCAAAAGCTTCCAATGCGGAGAAAAAATCTCGCTTATACAAATGCGCTCTACCAATTAACACATAATTTTCATCAATCCATTTGCAAGCATTCGGAATCTCCTCCTTTGAGCGCTTATTCACAATCGCATGGCGCTGAATAACAGTGGACGACTTTTTAATTGTTTTGTCAAAATCACTGTAATAGCTTTTTGCGGAAACATTGTCGGGATAAACAAACAATGGAATAATTTTGGAATAATCGTCTTTTTGAGTTTTTTCTAATCGCTTTATGGTTTCTTTCATGTTTTCACGTGAATAGAAAAAGCCATTGTAACGTGCATTCATATTATGCCACCCACGATGCATCACTGTATTTTTGGTGGTTTTACAAGATTCCACTAAAAAAACAATAGCAATAAATAAAAAGAATTTTACTATATGTAGAGTACTATTTTTCACACGCTGGTATTTGTTCAAAACCTATATAACTAAAGAAAAGCAAAAATATTTTATTTTTTCGATAAAAACAGTAAAAAAACCTTTTTTTCGACTTGCTTAATCAAGGAATACTTAGGGCTTTCCCAAAATATTTTCGATATTTGTAGCTTATCATGTCGGAAGAAAAAAAAGATAAACGTAATTTTTTGCAACGTATTAAGCATCGTTATCGCATTGTGATAATGAATGATGATACGTTTGAAGAAAATTTTTCTTTACGCCTAACCCCTCTAGGCTTTTTTATTCTTTTAGGCTCAATTACTATTGTTATGACGGTGCTAGTAAGTTCTCTCATTGCATTCACGCCACTAAGAGAATATGTACCTGGTTATGCCGATGTTAATATGCGAAGAGAGTTGGTTAAACTTACTTTAAAAAGTGATTCATTGGAACAAACCCTCTATGAACGTACTGCATTTATGGAAAACATTTCCAACGTTTTAAAAGGAGGAATAAAGCTAGATAGCACGCAAGGCATTGTTCCAAAAGGCAAAAAACAAGAAAACCTTCCAATGAATTCATCATCTCGTGAAAATGAAATGAAGAAAAATATAGAAAATCAAGACCAATATAGCTTGGCCTATGGTACCGAAACTACCAAAAGTGGAATCAGCAACTTTTTCTTTTTCTCCCCATTAAAGGGAATTGTATCTGATCAATTTAAAGCAAAGGAAAAACACTTTGGAATTGATATTGTTGGGCCAGAAAATGAAGCTATTAAATCCACTCTTGATGGCACAGTAATTCTTGCATCTTGGTCATCAGAAACTGGTTATACGATTACTGTTCAACATTCTAACAATCTGATTTCTGTTTACAAACACAATTCAGCTTTACTTAAAAAAATTGGTGATTATGTAAAAGCTGGAGAACCTATTGCTATTATTGGGAATACAGGAGAACAAACCACAGGTCCACATTTACATTTTGAATTATGGTACAATGGAAATGCTATTAATCCACAAGATTATATGGTATTTTAATTTTTGCCCAATAAATTTTGATAACAAATACTATGTCAGAAAAAAAGAAAAACATTGCAATTCTTGGAAGTACCGGTTCAATTGGAACACAAGCATTGGATGTTATTCGCGCTAACCCCCATGCATTTACTGTTGAAGTATTAACTGCAAATGGGAATGCTGATTTATTAATTCAGCAAGCACTTGAATTTAATCCAAATGCTGTTGTAATTGCTGATGAAACAAAATACACACTAGTAAAGGGAGCTTTGCAAAAACATGATATTAAAGTTTTTGCTGGCAACAAAGCTATTGCACAAGTAGTTCAAATGGACTCTGTAGATGTTGTGTTAGCTTCCATTGTTGGATATGCAGGATTGGAATCAACAATTGCTGCTATTAAAGCAGGAAAGCAAATTGCATTAGCCAATAAAGAAACATTAGTAGTTGCAGGTGATTTAGTAACTCAATTGGCCAAACAACATGGTGTTAACCTTTATCCTGTTGACTCCGAACACTCAGCTATTTTTCAATGTTTAGCTGGTGAATGGCACAATCCAATTGAAAAAATTTATTTAACTGCATCTGGTGGCCCATTCAGAGGAAAAGATGAAACATTTTTAAAAACAGCAAAAAAAGAACAAGCATTAAAACATCCCAATTGGGATATGGGTGCAAAAATCACCATCGATTCTGCATCCTTAATGAATAAAGGATTAGAAGTGATTGAAGCAAAATGGTTATTCAATTTAAAACCTGAGCAAATTGATGTGATTGTTCATCCTCAAAGCATTATTCATTCCATTGTTCAATTTACAGATGGCAGTATGAAAGCACAGATGGGATTACCAGATATGAAACTACCTATTCAAT
>JBIIOB010000168.1:0-5349 GCA_044337125.1 Bacteroidia bacterium | reverse complement strand
ATGTTAAGTTAAATTATGTAGATGCAACCAAGGCTGAAGCAGAAAGAAAGAAGCAGTATTACGGTTCATCTGTAAAAAACGACACTTATAGCAATACCAATAATTTTCATTACGACTGGGAGAGCTATAAAAAGATGGCAAAAGAAAAAACTGATGAGGATTACTATAATCAATCACCTTGGGTGTACAACCTGTTTTTTGCAAGTGGAATGTTTGTTGGATTTATCATCGTAATCGTTACAATTGTCGGAACTTACCAAAAACTCTGGAGTACACCTTTTGTACTTATCACCATTCCAGGAATAATCCTGGTTCGAGAAGGCTGGAAAGGAATTATGAAAAAAGAATCAATGCTTAAAACTGTTTTAAAAAAATTCAGAACAAAAGACTAAGCGTTTCTTTTAGAAATAATCATTAGACCTATAAATGTAAACAAACCATTTATCAAAAGTAGTTCATACCCAAATTTATAGCCATTAAACCAAGCCTCTGAATTTTCTCTCAGTACATATGAAAATACTACAGATAAAATAGAAATCAATGGTACCCATACGTCTTTTACTTTTAGTTTTGTAAACAATCCAAAGGAAAACAATCCCAATAATGGTCCATAAGTGTAGGCCGCAACTGTAAAAATAGAATCCAATACAGATGTTTTGGGAACGACTTCGCATAACAAAATTGTAACTAATAACAATATTGCAAATCCAATATGTACGAGATGTCTGATGTTTGTTTTTTTCTTTTCAGAAAAATGTTCTTTATCATCAATGCGAAGAAAATCGATGCAAAAAGAAGTTGTTAAGGTAGTTAAAACTGAATCTGCACTAGAAAAGGTAGCTGCAGTAAGTCCAATTATAAATACAATTGCCGCAAACACCCCTAAATGACCCAATGCAAGTGTTGGGAAAACTTTATCTGTAATTATCCTTCCTGTTTCCGGGTTAATAGGTAACTGAATTCCTTGTTTTTCAGCAAAAATATAAAGAAATGCACCTAATGAAAGGAAAAATAAGTTTACAAACACCAATACAATACTGAACCAATAAATATTTTTTTGAGCTGATTTTAAATCTGGGCAACTCAAATTTTTCTGCATCATGTTTTGATCCAAGCCTGTCATCACCACTGCGATAAAAGCCCCACTCAAAAACTGTTTAAAGAAATAGGACTTTTCCTTCCAGTCCCAGAAAAACACTTGTGAATACTTACTGTTTTTTACTTCGCGAACAACATCCACAAAACTAAAATCAAGACTGTTCACGATGGCAGTAATGGAGAGAATAACTCCTAATAATAACAAGCCCGACTGCAAGGTATCTGTCCAAACCAATGTTTTAATTCCACCACGATAAGTGTATAATAACATCAAAATAATTATCAATGCAACAGTTACAAAAAAGGGTACTCCATAACTATCAAACACAAATAACTGAATAACTCCGGCTGCTAGATATAACCGCAAGGCTGCACCAATGATTCTAGATATCAAAAAATAAAATGATCCCGTTTTTTGAGAGAACAAGCCAAAACGTTCATTCAAGTAACTATAAATGGAGATTAAATTCAGTCGATAGTACAAGGGCAACAATACACGTGCAATAATTAAATAACCCACCAAATACCCTAATACCATTTGCATATAGGAAAACTGACCAGAATTAACAGTACCAGGTAATGAAATAAACGTTACACCAGAAAGTGAATCTCCAATCATTCCAAATGCAACTGCATACCAAGGTGACGACTTATTACCTAAAAAGTAAGAATCATTGTTGGCGTTGCGAGATGTATACCAAGCAATCATCATCAGTAATGAAAAATAACCGAGAATGCTAATAATTATAATTAATGGCGACATCTTTTTATGTTTTGTATACAACAAATAAAACGAATAAAAGCCCTAACTTTGCATGAAGTGATTTTTGTATATTAACAAAGTTTTTCACAGCTACTCAACTCGAAAATGAAAAGAAAACAGTTAATCATTTTAGCTCTATGCCTATTAACATTTGGTGGCTTCATCAGCTATAGTTTTAAAAATCACCATTCAGCGAGCAGCCCCTTCATTATTGAAAACAAAAAATCCACATCGGGTTACAGCTACACCATTTTTTACAAAAACAACCTTTTAATGGATGTTACACTAAAGCGCCCAGATAAAAATGATAAGAACATATTAATATGCATACCTGCAGCTTACACCGACTTACAAACCTATTTTGTTGATGGATTATACATCGATAATGGGAAAGTATACAACAAAGACAAAGTGAATCATAGTTTGGGTGGTGCTATTAAAATCATAAATGGGAATTGTGAAATTTTCCCAACTCAAAAAGGCAAGCTACTGAATGATTCTCTAATAAATTTTATAACTTCAAAAAAAGGTTCTTTGTTTCAACAAATACAAATGGTAGAAAAAGGTGTGGGAGCTAAATACAAGGATACAAAGCTGTTTCAGCGAAGAGCTATTGTGAAATTAAAAGGCAACAAAACTGCTATCATTGAATCGTATGAGCATATAACGTTAACGGCTTTTACTAAAGATCTATTGGAACTTGGTGCAGTAGATGCACTCTATACAGATATGGGAGCTTGGGATGAGGGTTGGTACCGACAAGACAATAAACTAATTACAATTGGTAGAATGAAAAGCCAAACCGACAAACAGTGTAATTGGGTTATATTTAAAGAGAAATAACCTATGTGTGGCATAACAGGAGTTTTAGCATTTAACGAAGAAGGAATAAAACATTTATCAAAAATAAGTGCGGCTACTAGTGCATTATTAAAACGTGGACCAGATGGAGAAGGCATTTATTTTGATAAAAATTGTGCATTAGGTCATCGTAGACTTTCAATCATTGATACCAGCAATGCAGCAGCACAACCTTTTACAGATGCTTCTAATAGGTACACAATAGTATTTAACGGAGAATTATTTAACTATAAATCCCTGCGTAAAAAATTGGAACAAAAAGGATTTCAATTCAGATCACAAAGTGATACGGAAGTATTATTGAATCTATTTATTGAATATAAAGAAAAGTGTTTGGAACAATTGGATGGGGAATTTGCATTTGCTATTTATGATAAAGAAACCGAGGATCTATTTCTGGCGCGTGATCGATTTGGTATAAAACCATTATACTATTACATGGATGGAAATCGATTGGTATTTGCATCAGAATTGAAAGCCATTATTGCATTTGGTGTTCCAAAAGAAATAGACAAATCATCATTACAAACATACTTTCATCTAAATTATATTCCCTCTCCCTACTCTATTTTTAAAAATGTTTTAAAAATAGAATCAGGTTGTTATATGAAAATAAATTCTCAAGGAAACTATTCAATCCATTCCTATTATTCAATCCCATTTAAAAACACCAACAATCAACAACTAGATTACAGTCAAGCAAAAAATGAACTAAAATATTTATTGGAAGAATCTGTTCAAAACAGAATGGTTGCAGATGTTCCTCTTGGTACATTTTTAAGTGGTGGCATTGACTCTTCTATTATTACAGCAATTGCTGCAAGGCATACAAAGGAGTTAAATACATTTTCAATAGGATATAAAGACGAGCCACATTTTGATGAAACAGCTTATGCAAAACTAGTTGCAAAAAAACACAATACCAATCATACCGTATTTGAATTAACCAATGAAGATCTATTTGCAAACCTTCATCAAGTACTAGATTATATTGATGAACCTTTTGCTGATTCATCGGCTTTGGCAGTGAATATACTGAGCATGCAAACTCGCAAACACGTTACAGTTGCTCTTTCAGGCGATGGTGCCGATGAATTATTTGCGGGCTACAATAAACATGCAGCAGAACTGAAAGCCCGACATGGTGGCTTTACAACCAAACTCGTAAAAGCAAGTCGCCCTTTATTAAATCAATTACCAAAATCAAGAAACACTAAAACAGGAAATAAAATTCGTCAGCTACAAAAATTTGCGGAAGGAATGAAACTCAGTCCACAAGAACGTTACTGGCAATGGGCAAAATGGTCGGGCTTCAAAAAAGAAGATATTTTCTCAACTACATTTTTAAAAAATGAAAACGAATTTTCTGATTTTTCAAAACGTAAAAATGAATTATTAAAAAACATTAATTCAGATTACAACTCTGTGCTTTTAGCAGACATGAAACTTGTTTTGGAGAATGACATGCTAGTAAAAGTTGACCGTATGAGTATGAGTCAAAGCCTAGAAGTGCGTGTTCCATTTTTGGACCATAAACTAGTTGACTTTGCTTTTTCATTGCCTGCAAATTTCAAAATCGATAATGACCAACGTAAAAAAATATTAATAGATAGTTTTAAAGACGATTTACCTCAAGAACTGTTCAACAGAGGCAAAAAAGGATTTGAAGTGCCATTATTGAAGTGGTTCAAAACCGATTTAAAATCAATGATTACAAATGAATTGTTGGCGGATGAGTTTATTTTGGAACAAAACATTTTTAATCTATCTGAAATTCAAAAATTAAAACATCAACTTTTTAGCACAAATCCAAATGATGCTGTTGAGAAAACGTGGGCATTAATTGTATTTCAATATTGGTGGAAAAAATATTGTTGTTAAAACGAACTTAATGAAAAGCGTTTTTATGGAAACGAAAGAAAAAAAAATAAAAGTATTACGCATCATTAACAGATTTAATTTAGGTGGTCCAACTTATAATGTGGCCTATTTGAGCAAATATTTGCCGGACGATTTTGAAACACTTTTAGTTGGTGGAGCGAAAGATGAATCAGAAGAAAGTTCGGATTTTATTGTCAATAATCTAGGGCTAAAACCAATTATCGTAGAAGAAATGATGCGTGAAATTGATTTCAGAAACGATTTTACAGCTTATAAAAAAATCAAAAAAATAATTCAGGAATACAAACCTGATATAGTTCATACTCATGCCTCAAAAGCAGGAACATTAGGTCGATTAGCCGCATCGTCTTGTGGTGTACCGATAATCATCCATACCTTTCATGGCCATGTTTTTCATTCCTATTTTGGAAAACTAAAAACAGCTTTTTATAAAAACATTGAACGTTATTTAGCAAAAAAATCCACTGCAATTATTGCGATAAGTGAAATAATGAAAAGTGAATTAGTAGACATTCATAAAATTTGTGATGCTAAAAAAGTGCACATTGTACCTCTTGGATTTGATTTAACTAAGTTCCAGGAAAACCAAGAATTAAAACGAAAGCAATTCAGGGAAAAATACAATCTTGATGATGATGAAATTGCAATTGCAATTATTGGCAGATTGGTTCCAGTAAAAAACCATGCTTTATTTTTGGAGGGCTTAAAAAACGTTTCAAACCAGA
>JBIIOB010000321.1:0-3471 GCA_044337125.1 Bacteroidia bacterium | reverse complement strand
CTCTTTTGTCTTAATGAACCACTTTGCCAATCAATGTTGCACCAGTACATTCTTCTGCTAAAACATTCACATAATCACCAGGTTTGTAATTTTCTTTTGGAAAAACAACAACCAAACTTTGTGAGTTTCTTCCAAAAAGTTGTTCCTTCGATTTTTTTGAAACACCTTCCACTAAAACTCGGTGAACTTTCCCCAATCCTTCTTTTGTTCGTTCAGCAGAGTGTTTTAATTGCAAATCAACAATTTCTGCTAGTCGTCTGCTTTTTACTTCTGCAGGAACATCATCTTTGTATTTTCGTTCTGCCAATGTTTTTGGTCGTTCACTATACGCAAACATGTAGCCAAAATCATATTTGACATATTCCATCAGTGATAATGTGTCATTATGTTCTTCTTCTGTTTCAGAACAAAACCCTGTAATGATATCCATTGAAATGGCACAATCAGGAATGATTTTACGAATTGCTTCGATACGGTTTATATACCATTCGCGCGTATAACCACGATTCATCATTTCCAAAATGCGTGTGTTTCCTGATTGAACAGGTAAGTGAATATAATTGCAAATGTTTTCATGTTTTGCAATTGCATACAACACATCATCCGTCATGTCTTTCGGGTGAGAGGTGCTGAATCGAACGCGTAATTCCGGATTTACCAAGGCTACTTTTTCAAGTAGCTGCGCAAACGTTGTTGCATTTTGTAGTTCTTCAGCCGATGGGTTTTCTTTTTTCAAGCCTCCGCCTGTCCACAAATACGAATCAACATTTTGTCCAAGCAAGGTTACTTCACGGTACCCTTGGTTGAATAAATCATGCGCCTCTTTTACAATTGTTTCAGGGTCTCTGCTGCGCTCACGTCCTCTTGTGAACGGAACAACACAAAATGCACACATGTTATCACAACCACGTGTGATGCTAATGAATGCAGTAACGCCATTACTTCCCAATCGAACTGGTGCAATATCCGCGTATGTTTCTTCTTTTGACAAAAGCACATTTACAGCTTTTTGTCCAGTTTCAGCTATTTCAATCAATTCTGGCAAACTTCTGTAGGCATCAGGGCCAACAACGATATCTACCAGCTTTTCTTCCTCTAAAAACTGTGCTTTAAGGCGTTCGGCCATACAGCCCAAAACACCAACAATTAAATCTGGATTTGTCTTTTTTGCTTTTTTGTATTCGGTCAAACGCTGACGAACACGTTGTTCAGCTCCTTCACGAATTGCACAGGTATTTACAAATATTACATCCGCTTCAAAAAAATCTTTTGTAGTCTCAAAGCCTTTATCTTTCAATATGGAAGCAACAATCTCACTATCCGAAAAATTCATGGCGCAACCATAGCTTTCTAAAAAAAGCTTTTTGCCGTTCGAATTTTCAGGCTTACTAATCATCAAGGCTTCACCTTGTTTGCTTTCATCGATTACTTTATTCTCGCTCATTTTTTTATTTAATGGAACGCAAAGGTAATCAAAAACAATTGTGTGACAAAATGGCGCAGTTTTATATTTTTTTAAAATTATTTGGAAAATTTATATATATATTTATATATATATGAACTGACATTTGCAAATTGAATTTGGAAATATCGTTTTTGATTTGTTTTCTTTGCAACAAATTTTTTGAAAGGAGTCCTCTCAAAAAATAGAAGATTGTCATTTAAAACAAAAATGTATGAGCAAAAATTTAGTGATTGTGGAGTCCCCTGCAAAGGCAAAAACGATTGAAGGTTTTTTAGGAGAAGGATATACTGTAAAGTCCAGTTTTGGGCACGTTCGTGATCTAGCTAAGAAAGGTTTAGGAGTAGATATCGCTAATAAATTTTCACCTACTTATGAAATATCGCCCGATAAAACAAAAGTGGTGAACGAACTAAAATCATTAGCAAAGAAAGCAGACATGATTTGGTTAGCAACCGATGAGGACCGAGAGGGAGAGGCCATATCTTGGCATTTATATGAATCATTAGGATTAACCGAAAAGAATACTAAACGTATTGTTTTTCATGAAATCACAAAGCCAGCAATTAAAAATGCAATCGCAAATCCACGTACTATTGACAAACATTTAGTTGATGCTCAACAGGCACGAAGAATTTTGGATCGTTTGGTTGGTTTTGAGCTTTCCCCAATTTTATGGAAAAAAGTTCGTCCATCTTTATCGGCAGGACGTGTTCAATCAGTTGCAGTTCGATTGATTGTTGAACGTGAGCGCGAAGTAATGAACTTTAAAAGCGTTTCAAACTATAGAGTAGTTGCGAATTTTGTTTCTGGAAATTCAACTGTAAAAGCAGAATTAAATAAAAAATTTGCTAGTCACGAAGAAGCAAAAGCATTTTTGAAAAAATGTGAAACGTCCGATTTTGTTATAGATTCAGTTGAAACAAAACCAACAAAAAAATCACCTTCAGCACCGTTTACAACTTCGACATTACAGCAGGAAGCTGCTCGTAAATTAGGATTCTCGGTTGCGCAAACAATGGTAGTAGCACAACGTTTGTACGAAAGTGGTAAGATTACTTACATGAGAACAGATTCCGTGAATTTATCGGATACAGCCATCAATCAAGCGAAAGAAGCGATCACCGGAAACTATGGTGAAAAATATTTAAACATCCGTCAGTATAAAACCAAATCAAAAGGAGCACAAGAGGCCCATGAAGCAATTCGTCCAACCTATATTCAAAATCAAACTGTTGATGGCGATGCTGGTGAAAAGCGTTTATACGATTTGATTTGGAAGCGTACCATTTCATCACAAATGAGTGATGCCGAGTTGGAAAAAACAACAGCTGTAATCTCTGTTTCAAATGCAACTGAAAAATTTGTTGCACAAGGTGAAGTGTTGAAATTTGATGGTTTCTTGAAAGTATATTTAGAAGGAACAGATGATGAAGACGAAGAAAATCAAGAAGGAATGTTGCCTCCAATTAAGATGGGAGAGAAGTTGGGAATGAATGAAATTACGGCAACACAACGCTTTACGCATCATCCTGCAAGATACACCGAAGCAAGTTTGGTAAAAAAATTAGAGGAATTGGGTATTGGTCGTCCGTCAACCTACGCTCCAACTATTTCAACTGTTCAAAAACGTGGATATGTTGTAAAAGAAGACAGAGAAGGAGTTCAACGCAATTTTAATGTAATTACATTGAAGTCGGGTAAGGTTGTTGAAGAGGTGAAAACAGAAGGTACTGGTGCAGAAAAGAATAAAATGTTCCCTACCGATATTGGTATGGTTGTGAATGACTTTTTGTTGAAAGAGTTTCCAAAAATTTTGGATTTTAATTTTACAGCCAAAGTAGAAGAGGAGTTTGATGAGATTGCTGAAGGTAAAATTAACTGGACAAAAATGTTGGCTGATTTCTATACGCCATTTCACAAGAGTGTAGAAAATACATCTGAAAATTCAGAGCGTGCAAGTGGTGAACGTTTATTGGGTGTTGATCCAACAACAGGTAAAAATGTAT
>JBIIOB010000167.1:0-5375 GCA_044337125.1 Bacteroidia bacterium | reverse complement strand
GATACTACTTGTAATTTAAAGGCTAAACTGTAATCTCGCTGACTTCGTTTCTGATTGTGTTCTGTGCGTATTTCCATCTTTTTAGTTGTTTGAGTGACAACTTATTTCAGGACGGGACATATAAAAAATAAAAAGCCCTCCAAAACTGGAGGGCTTTTTCCTAAAAACCATGGCGTGATTTTTAGATTTTATAAGCATGTATGCTCACAAAATATGATTTAAAGAGTAAATTACTTTTTAGCGTTTTTTTCTGACTCTTCCATATTCGCTTTTAAATTTGAAAGAACATCCATATCACCAAGTGTTGTTTTTTCAACACTGTCTTTTACTTTTTTAACTGCTTTTTTAGCATCTTCATTTGCTGCTTTTTTCTCAGTTGCTACTGCAGCTTTTTCAGCAGCAGTTACTTCTTCGTTAATTTTGCTATGAGATACGATGATTTTTTTACCTTCTTTATTGAATTCAATTACTTTGAAATCCAATACTTCTTCTGTTTTTGCAGTAGAACCGTCAGTTTTAATTAAATGACGTGTTGGGCAAAATGCTTCAACACCGTAAGGCATTGAAATAACCGCACCTTTTTCCATTACATTAATGATAGTACCTTGGTGTAATGAATTTTCAGTGAAGATTGTTTCAAACACATCCCATGGATTTTCTTCCAATTGTTTGTGTCCTAAGCTCAATCTACGGTTTTCACCATCAATATCAAGAACAACTACATCAATTTTTTCACCGATTTTAGTGAATTCTGATGGATGTTTGATTTTTTTAGACCATGATAAATCAGAGATGTGGATTAATCCATCAACACCTTCTTCTAATTCAACAAAGATACCGAAGTTAGTGAAGTTACGAACTGTAGCGCTGTGTTTAGTTCCTTTACCGTATTTATCCATAACACCAGTCCAAGGATCTGGCATTAATTGTTTAATACCTAAACTCATTTTACGCTCTTCTCTGTCTAATGTTAAAACAACAGCTTCGATTTCGTCACCAACTTTCAAGAAGTCGTGAGCGGTACGTAAATGTTGACTCCAGCTCATTTCTGAAACGTGGATTAAACCTTCTACTCCTGGAGCGATTTCAACAAAAGCACCGTAGTCAGCAATAACAACTACTTTACCTTTAACTTTATCACCAACAGCTAATTCAGCTTTCAAACCATCCCAAGGGTGAGAAGAAAGTTGTTTTAAACCTAAAGCGATACGTTTTTTATCATTATCAAAATCAAGGATAACTACATTGATTTTCTCATCTAATTTAACGATTTCTTCTGGGTGATTAATACGTCCCCAAGATAAATCTGTGATATGGATTAATCCATCAACACCACCTAAATCGATAAACACACCGTAAGAAGTAATGTTTTTAACAGTACCTTCTAATACTTGTCCTTTTTCTAATTTAGAGATGATATCTTTTTTCTGTTGTTCTAATTCTGCTTCAATTAAAGCTTTGTGAGATACAACTACGTTTTTAAATTCATTGTTGATTTTAACAACTTTAAATTCCATTGTTTTACCAACGTAAACATCGTAATCACGGATTGGCTTCACATCAATTTGAGAACCTGGCAAGAACGCCTCGATACCAAATACATCAGCGATAAGACCACCTTTAGTACGGCATTTAACATATCCTTTAATGATTTCATCATTGTTAAGAGCTTGGTTAACTCTATCCCATGATTTCATTGCACGAGCAGTTTTGTGTGATAAAATCAACTGACCGCTTTTATCTTCTTGGCTTTCTACGTATACCTCAACAGTATCACCAATTTTCAAATCTGGATTGTAACGGAATTCTGATAACTGAACAACTCCGTCAGATTTGTATCCAATGTTAACAACAACTTCTTTGCTGTTTTTAGATACTACTTTACCATCAATAATCTCATTTGCGGTTACTGATTTTAAGGTTTTCTCATACATCGCGTCTAATTTGTCGCGCTCGTCTTTTGAATAACCTTCACCTTTTTTTCCAACTGCATTCCAGTCGAAATTTGCTAATTCAGCTTGCGCTGTTTGTGTTTCTGCCATTTTAATTAATCCCGAAGAACTTCCTCGGTGGCTTTTGTTTTGTATTCAATTGCTTTGTATATTTAATTGCAATTGAAGGGGTTAATAATAAAATATTTATCTCCCTAACTATTTAGGGGACGCAAATGTACGATTTATTCTAAAAACAGAATTGATTTATTTGATTTTTTTTACTCGATTTTTGAGTTGTTAGAATAAATTACTAAAAATCAAGAATTTAAATTTTATGGCACGCTCGAAAAATTGCAAACAAAATCTCAACTACTTGATTAACAACGAATTGAACTATTTTTTTTTAAATAGCTTTTTTTACCACTTCCAGCAATTTTACCATTGCATAGGTATCCATTTTGCAATATTCCAGCAATTGCTCTCTAACTTCCAATACTTTGAACATATCACTCTCATTTTGAAGCTTTTCGAATGCGATCATGGCAATACTACCCGATGAAATAGTCAGATTGGAATAACTCAATTCAGGAACCAAAGCTGGCAAAACAGTTTTTATGGAATGGGAATTTTTCATCAAAGGATGGTAAAAATAACGTTCTTGAAAAACTTGCATTAAATCCAATAACTTATTTAAAATCAAACTTATATCATTTTCAAACTCCGAAAACTCTTTTTTTAATCCATTCAAAACATTTCGCTCCATCAGTGCATCAAAAACCAAAATAGTGGATGCCGTTTTTAGATGAGCTAACAAGTTTTCGAGAAATGCTTTTCGAGGATCAACTCCTTGCTCTGCCAAAAACTCAAAATGCTTTATTTCGGAATGCTCACTTTCTTGATAATGTATCGAAAATTGAAAGGGAATGTGCTGATAAGGTTTTGTTCCATCATACAGTGGAACAGCTGGCATGAACGTTTCAAAATCCATAAAACAAAGTGGATATTGAATTTTATCTACAAATGCCTTTAACTGAGGTTGATTAACATGTATCTCACCATCTGAAATTGATTTTAAATGAACATTGATATTTTTATCTAATTCATTTATTTTAGGAATTTCATCTATTGTTCGAATACCCGATGAATACAAGGCAAATTGTTCTGACTTAGGTAAGCCACTTAACTCAAACACCGAATTTTTAGGCACATTTTTCCAGCATGTTCCCATAAAATCGCAATTGTACGGACTAAAACATTGCTCGCCAATTGGAATTTCGGGCATAGCGGCCGACAAAGCAACTTGTTTTAAATTGGCCGACTTCTCTGTAATCATTTCTTGATTCTTCAAGACATCCTTTAACACCGATGTGGATGAAAACATAACTCCCAAATCGATTGCCCCATTTTTGACATACTGATTGTTCAATGTAATTAATAAAATATCTGCTAAAGGCAAACCCGAATTAGTAATCACCCAATATTGCAGTGAAGCATCGAGTAAATATGTGTTTGAAATTTTAATGGAACTTTTTACCTCATAAGCAAACCACTCTCCTTCTTTTTTAACCAAAATATCCAATATGGCTAAAACTTGATTGTATTGAAACGCGGCTTCATAAATCACCTCTACACCTTGCTCTATTAATTCTTTTGTTTTTTGAACTGCAGCTAAATTATCGTTTCGCTTTGCAGGTGTAGCATCTACTCCACCTGGATATAATTTTTGAGCCAATACACCAACGCTGTTTCCCCTACTAAAAATTGCTTGTTGCTCGGCACTGGGCTTATCCCTTAGCTGAATATAATTTTTATATAAATAAAGTGATTTATGACATTGTAATCCACGCAAAAAACTGGATTTACTCAAGATGTGTTTTTCCAAAATTGATATGTTTTTTACAAAGAAAGGAATTTGTTTTTGAACTCACCAAAAATCAAAAATAAGACTAAAAATAAGGCTGTTTAGTAGATGAAAAAAAGTATTTGTCTTTAAAATGCTGGTAATAAACAATTTATAGTTTTAAAAAAGCGCTAATACGTGCAACTTTCTCTTGATAATAAACATCATTTTATTTAATATTATAGTAAACTAAACTTAAACACCCCTTAATGAAAAAGATTCTCTCTCTACTCTTGTTCGTATTTTTGCTTTCTTCAAAGTATACTATGGCGCAGAATCCATCTATTCAAAACGCCAATTTTGATAGGCAAAATAATCCGTTTTCTAATCCTATCATATTATCTCATTATACAGTTCAGGAATTGCAACAAATACAACAATCTGATTCCATAAAATTCAAAACCATTGTTTATTATTATACCCAGTCATTTTCTGTTGAATCGGTGATTTGTTCCGATTGTATTCAAACAGACATTAACTCTATCGATATTAGTAAGTTCGAATATTTAAGAAAAAAAGAAACGCAATACACAAAAGATTTTTCAAAATATGGTTTTAAACTAACTCTAATTGCTACTAATGAATTAGAATACAAAATGCCAATTCACTTACCATTAACTACTCCATTAGATGAAGATTCTGAATAATTATTTTTTTTCTCTCATATTTTTGTTTCTTTTTGCAACAAAAACAGTTGGGCAAACCTATAACATCAGCACAGGTGGAAGTGTTAGTACTTGCTCAGGAACAATCTATGATAGTGGAGGTAGTGGTGGCAACTACGGAAATAATGAAAACTACACCATGACCTTCTGTTCCAGCTCAAGTAATTGTCTGAGTATTACTTTCACTTTATTTGATGTAGAAGATAATGCGGATAGAATTCGTATTTATGATGGACCGACAACAGCCTATGCTCTCATTGGAGGCTTCGACAATGGAAATCCACCTACTACTATTACATCAACATCTGGATGTTTAACAATTAGATTCACATCAGATATTAGCGTTGGTGGCAATTTTGCAGCAACTATTAGCTGTGTTTCATGCCCTGCCACACCATCTTATAATAATCCTAGTGGTTTTATATACTCCTGCAATGCACTCTTTTACGACAGTGGAGGACCAGCTGGGCAATACGGTAACAACCAAAACAGGACCACAAAAATTTGCTCCAATTCAAGTAATTGTGTAATAGCAACATTTACTTCTTTTGCTACAGAATCTGGAGTTGATATTTTAACTATTTATGATGGAAATTCAACAGCAGCGCCCTTAATTGGAACCTATTCAGGAGCAACTTCACCAGGCACAATTACATCTTCAACAGGTTGCTTAACTTTTAATTTTTCCTCTGATTTTGCTATTAGAGGTAATGGCTGGGCTGCAACTATTAGTTGTGGAACGTGTGCTACCCCTCCTCCACCTTCACCCCAAAATTGTAATGGCGCTACTACTGTATGTAGTGATCAAGCTTTTACAGGAAATAGTTCCGGAAGTGGGAGTGTTATCGATTTAAATTCTTCTAATGATGGTTGCCT
>JBIIOB010000166.1:0-5400 GCA_044337125.1 Bacteroidia bacterium | reverse complement strand
CGCAGCTGTTAATACATCTGTAAATACACCTGTTGTTGTATGTGTTATTGTACCTACTGTTACAGAACCACCTGCACAAACAGTCATTGTTTGTGAACCTGTAGATGCATCTAAAATTGTAAGATTCAATGTAATAATAGAATCACATCCTGCCACATTTGCAATTGTATCATTGTAATTACCAGAAGAGGTATAACTCATTCCATTTTGAGCCCATGTGTATGAAACACATGAAGAAGCTGCAACACTTGCAGTTGTATTTAAACAACAAGGTGCACCAGAATGGCTACCAATAAAAGTGGTTGTATTTTGTGGATATACATCCCATTCTGTAGATGCAATTGCCCAATTAGTTTCGCCATCTCTATGAACGAACTGACGAACCAATGTAAACTCACTTGTAGCGCCTGTTCCAACAACCCAGTTTACCCCTGGATCAATACCAATTATTCCAATTACATCTAAACTAGTATTGGTTGGCATGTAACGTAATTCCATGGCATCGTCACCATTAAAAAACGTGATTGTATGCAGTGTATCCGAAACAGCCATTATTGCTGCAACTGCAGATGGATTACCAGCAACATAAACTGCTCCAGGGGCCAATGTTCCAACTAATTGCACGGAATCTGTTGGTGTTGTAGAACCATTGTTATAACGATAAATTTTATAATCAGCTAAATCAACTGAAGTAGTCAAGGGATTATAAATCTCAATCGCCTTATTATTAGAAGATCCTTCGAGGTATTCCGAAAAGAAAAGATTACATGTTTGTCCGTATGAAGCCAATGACATGGTAATGATAGAAATGGTACTTAGTAAAATTTTTTTTATGTTTTATTTTTTTTTTTGCAAATGTAGGTCTATTTGCTTAATCCGTAAATACTTTATTATTAATAAATAATTAAGTAGTTTCCATTACTTTTGCTTTCAACATGCTAGCCGAATATCCCATACAAGAAATTATACCTGAATTAAAAGCACAGCTTAAAAAACAACCTGTTCTTATTTTGCAAGCTCCACCAGGAGCGGGAAAATCGACTGTATTGCCTATTCAACTTTTAAATGAGGAATGGTTAGGGGATAAAAAGATCATCATGCTTGAGCCACGCAGATTAGCAGCACGAAGTGTTGCCAACCGCATGGCATCTTTATTAGATGATGATATTGGGAACACCATCGGTTACCGTGTACGTTTCGAAAATAAAATTAGCAAACAAACAAAAATTGAAGTTGTAACAGAAGGTATTCTAACACGCATGTTACAAAACGATAATGCACTGGAACAAGTTGGACTTGTTATTTTTGATGAGTTCCACGAACGCAGTTTGAATGCCGACCTTGCTCTTGCATTATGCTTGCAAGTACAACAAGTATTGCGTGATGACCTACGAATCCTCATCATGTCGGCAACGTTGGATGGAGCAAAACTTTCATCACTATTAAACAATGCTCCCATCATCACTTCCGATGGAAGAACATTTCCAATCGCTTTAAAGTATGAAGCTGTTGATGACAAAACACCTGTTCACCTCAACATGTCACGCATTATCAAAAAAGCACTTAACGAACAAGAAGGTGATATTTTAGCATTTTTTCCTGGTGCAGGAGAAATACAACGAGCACAACAATTATTAGAAGAAAGCACATCAGCAAGCATACATCCATTGTATGGCGATTTGAGTGCACAAAAACAACAAGAAGCAATTACTCCACATCCTCACGGAAAAAGAAAAGTTGTATTAGCAACTTCTATTGCCGAAACATCCTTAACGATAGAAGGCATTACAACCGTTATCGATTGTGGTTTTTCACGCGTACCGAAATTTGATGCACGCAGTGGTTTCACAAAATTAGATACTGTAAAAATCACAAAAGATGCAGCCGACCAACGAGCTGGACGAGCTGGACGATTGGGACCTGGTGTATGCTATCGTTTGTGGAGCGAAGGTGCTCATATTCATTTATTACCGAATCGTAAACCTGAAATTCTAGAGGCCGATTTAGCACCACTCATGCTAGAGCTTGCCGAATGGGGAATTAACAATATCAATGAATTGATGTGGTTAAATTTACCACCACAAGGAAATGTGTTGCAAGCAAAAGAGCTCTTGCAAGAACTTGGCGCTATCAAGAATAATACAATTACCAAACGAGGAAAAGAAATGTTGCAATTGCCAACACATCCTCGCATTGCACATTTATTGATTGAAGCAAAACATTGGCAAGAACAAAATAAAACAATAAATTATGCTGCTTTAGCAAGTGATGTAGCAGCCTTGTTAGAAGAACGTGATCCTTTGCAAAGAGATAGCGGAACAGATCTTTCACTCCGAATAGAAATATTACGAAAATACAGAAACAAAGAATTTGTGAATGCCGATAAACGTGTGTTGGACCGTATCGAACGATTGGCAATGGCTTGGAGAAAATTACTAAAAACAGATGCCGACAATTCGATACCGAATACATTTGCAATCGGAAAATTAATTGCAGCAGCTTATCCCGAACGTGTTGCAAAACGCATCGACAAAAATGGATTACGCTATCGTTTAGCAAACGGACGCATTGTAAAAATTCAAGAACAAGATGCCTTGCATCAGGAAGAATACATTGCCATTGCACAACTGGATGCGGGAACTGGTGAAGGAAAAGTGTTTTCTGCTGCTCCTTTAAATGTTGCCGATTTGAAAGATTTAGCAATAGAAAAAGAAAATATTGTTTGGGACAAGGATCGTGGAATGATAGCTGGATCAATGGATAAATGTGTTGGTGGAATTGTAATTGAATCTAAAATCATTACAAAATTTACAGAGGAGCAACGCATAAAAATTATTTGCGAAGCCATCCGCAATGAAGGCTTAAAACTATTGGGATGGAATGAACAACAGGATGATTTACAAGCTCGAATTATGAGTTTAAAAATTTGGCGTTCAAATGAAAACTGGAATGATGTAAGTAACGAACATTTACTCAACACACTCGAAGAATGGTTATCACCCTACCTAACGAACATTAATAAACGTAGCGAGCTGCAGCAATTGAATCTCAATCAAATAATTACTTCTATTTTACCTTGGGAATTGGCTTCTAAATTAGACAGTTTGGCCCCTAGCAGATTAGAAGTACCAAGCGGTTCCATGATTAAGGTTAACTATTTTGGCGATGGACGAAAACCTGAAATGGAAGTTCGTTTGCAAGAATTATTTGGACTGACGGAGACCCCAGCAGTAAACGAAGGTAAAAACCAACTTCTTTTACACCTTCTTTCTCCTGGCTACAAACCTGTTCAAGTAACACAAGATTTAAAGAGCTTTTGGAGCAAAACCTATTTTGAAGTACGCAAAGATTTACTTTCGCGCTACCCAAAACATTCCTGGCCCGAAAATCCTTTAACTGCTGAAGCAGTAAGAGGTGCAAAGAAAAGAAAATCCTAATGTTTTCAAACGAGCAACTTACCACCCATCCTTTCTAAAAACCATTCATAAACCAGCTATAATTTTGTACTGAATTAATGCTAATTTTATGGAAATTTAAAAAACAACCCTTTCGATGAAAATTAAAAACATTTTACTTTCTTCTGCCATTTTAGGAAGTAGTTTGGTGATTGCACAAACCCCTGCAAAAACAACCAAAACTGCTACACCTGTAAAAACAGCAGCAACTGGCACCATCAAGTTTATTGAATACGATTTGCCAAATGGTTTACACGTAATCTTACACGAAGATCACTCAACTCCTATTGTTGCAGTAACTGTGTTATACCATGTTGGATCAAAAAATGAAGATCCTAAACGCACAGGATTTGCTCACTTTTTTGAGCATTTAATGTTCGAAGGGTCGGAAAATATTGGTCGTGGTGAATACATGAAATTAATCCAAAATGCAGGTGGGCAATTAAATGCAAATACCTCATTCGACAGAACATTCTATTACCAAGTAATTCCAAGTAACCAACTAGAACTAGGATTATGGATGGAAGCAGAACGTATGTTGCATTCTAAAATTGACTCCGTAGGTGTTGAAACACAACGTAAAGTCGTGAAAGAAGAATTAAAACAACGTAATGAAAACACACCTTATGGTTCTATCTTAAACGAAGCATTTGGTCATGCTTACACCGTTCACCCATACCGTTGGACGCCAGGTGGTTCTCCCGAATACATTAACAAAGCAGCTATCAGCGAGTTTATTGATTTCTACAAAACATTCTATGTTCCAAACAATGCTACATTGTCAATTGCTGGTGACATTAATGTAGAAGAAACAAAAAAGATGATTGCTAAATATTATGGTCCAATTCCAAAAGGAACAAAAGCAATTCCTCGTCCTACAGAAGTTGAACCAGTAAAAACAGCTGAAGTACGTGATACAGTTTTAGACAACATTCAATTACCTGCTGTAATTATGGCGTATCATATTCCTGCACAAGGTACTCCTGATTATTATGCAGTAAACATGTTGAGCACCTTGTTATCGCAAGGAAAAAGTTCTCGCATGCAAAAATCAATTGTTGACAAACAACAAAAAGCTTTGTTTGCAGGTGCATTTGCATTGCCATCGGAAGATCCAGGTTTGGCTTTAATGTTTGGCATCACCAACATGGGTGTATCACCAACAGATTTAGAAAATGCAATGAATGAAGAGTTTGAAAAAGTAAAAAAAGAATTAATTTCTGAAGAAGAATTTCAAAAATTAAAAAATCAAGTGGAAAATGATTTTGTAAATGCAAATACAAAAATGGCTGGTATTGCTGAAAATTTAGCAAACTACCAAGTGTATTTTAAAGATGCGAATTTGATTAATACTGAAATCACTCGTTTTATGAAAGTAACACGTGAAGATTTACAAAAAGCAGCTCAAAAATATCTTACAAAAGAAAACAGAGTGGTATTGTATTATTTGCCAAAACAATAAATACAAGAAAGAGTAAGATCATTAACCAAATCAAAAGAAATTCAAAAATGAAAAAAATAATATTCTCAATAGCAAGTGTTTTAGTTGCAACAGTACTGTTTGCTCAGCCAAAACCTACAGCTACAAAAACAACTGCTCCTGTAAAACTTGACAGAAGCAAACGTCCAACACCAGCTCCTGCACCAGCCATTAAAATGGGTGAAATGCAATCCTTTGAATTACCAAATGGATTAAAAGTGTTTGTGGTAGAAAATCATAAAACACCAACTGTTGCTTATTCAATTGTATTGAACATACAACCAGCAATGGAAGGTGATGCTGTAGGAACAGCTGATATTACAAGTCAATTGCTTACAAGTGGAACAAAAACACGTACCAAAGATCAATTGGATAACGACATCGATTTTATTGGTGCTACTTTATCAGCATCACCAACAAGTATTTATGCTGCTTCTTTAAAAAAGCAACAAGGAAAATTATTGG
>JBIIOB010000165.1:0-5451 GCA_044337125.1 Bacteroidia bacterium | reverse complement strand
AGCTGAATCTCTCCTAATTCGGTTAAAAAGGAAACATTTCCATGTGAATTAATGCTTATTTTATTAGCACCTTTTACTTTTAACCTAATATTACTTGCATCTGCATAAGGCTTTAGAATTAAATCATAACGCATATTATTACCTTCAAAATAATAGTCAATATCAATACCTGAGTATAGATTTTGTCCTATAATTTTTTTAAATAATCCTACATTTGTTGCATGTTTGGTTGGATCATTCCCAATAAAATAATTATTATAGGTTTCTTGCTTTAGTTGAGATGTAAATGGCACTTCCTCTGAGCCATTTATCCAATTTAATAAAAGTCGATGACCGGCTATTGAAGTAATAGAATCTGAGTCAAATGGAGTATGCACCTTATTTCCTTGTGACATGTTAATTCTATGATAATCAAGGAGCATATTTCCATCATTCAGAATCCAAGTATTCAATCCTGAAGATTGATTTAAATAGCTAACAGAGGCGTCCCATTGCCCTTTATTCTCTATAAAGGCTTGCGAGTACGTACCACTTTTACCCGATTTAATCTGAGCATTAGATACAATGAAAAAAAGTAAAAATAGATATGTTAAACGAGGTGCTTTCAATTTAATATTTATTGAAAACGAAGGTACTATATAATGTTTATTAATTATAGAGTTCAGATTATTTTAATATTTATTCACTATAATAAAATCTATTTCCCGTTTATTAAACACAGTGCTCTTATTTAAGCACCTAACATCAAGAACTTTACATTTTCCTTTGTCCAATTCGATATTATTCTTTTTAAGAATTTCACAAACATTTGAAATTAATTTTGATTTTCTATCTTTTCTTCTGTTGGGATAATAGATAAAATAAGTTGACACTTTTCCTCTACATGGAGAATCTAAATCATTATTTAGCATGGAGGCAAATGAATTCCAATTTGTTAGTACAAACCATTTTTCCATAAATTCTTTTGAAATATGCGCCCTCCCAAATTGCCCATAAAATGAAACATTAGGATATTGTTGATATAACATTTTGATTTTGTTAGACATAAATATTTCCCTCTGATCAAATTTTCCTCTCGAATCATTTTTATCATTATAAACAGCTCTTGATTTTGCCTGAGTTTCAATGATGTTTTTAACTGCCTGAAAGTTATTTCCCCAGAACAATTTAAATTCATTTTCATTATTTTCTAAATCATATTTTAAACTGGTAAAAACAAGATCTGTATTTGTGGATTTCAACCAATTCAATGGCTCTAATTCTTGAAATAGTTTCTTTATAATTTGAATTGATTTTAATTCTGATTCTTTATTTTCTTTGTTTGGCCAAAGGCTTTTTAGTGCTGGCATTAAAAAAAAATTATCCCCAGAACTTAAATCAATACCCTCAATTCTTATTCGACTTGAATCGGGCAAATTCATATTTAATTTACGTATTTTTTTATAGAATATAAGCTCGCGATTTAATGATGCCATTCTTTCCCATACAGAGTCTGTTCCTGTAATGAAGTTATTCAATACAATGCCCATTGAGTATCCCCCTTCGATTAATAAAACCCGTACATTTTTAATTTCATATAAATGTTCGAGCATATCAAATTGAATTTGTTCATTATTTTTAAAATAATGTAATTCCCCCGATAAGTACAATAATGACGTATCATGTTGAATACCAATATCCTTTAAATTACTATAACAGCAGGACTTATAATCATTCTGCGCTTTAGAATTATTAATTAACAGGAAACACAGTATAAATTTTATAATATTTTTCATCATTAATTAATATGGACCAGTTTTTTTTGGAAACCAGCGAAATTTAAATATGTCCTTTGTCCACCATCTTTCTATTGCATTAACATTCCAATATCCAGTTGCATTGGGAAATGAAATTGAAACACTTTCTCCTTTTACACCTCGGTAAAAAACTGTTTGTCCAATTTCATTACCACCAGAATTGATTATTTGTGTTGTACCATCTAAATGGGTCACTGTAACAGTAAAAGGAGATTCATTATTAGAATTGCCTCTCAATGTAAAATCATGATTAGCCGTATATGTTATTGGTAATGTTGTTGATGTATTTCCACCATATTTACCGACATAATTTGTAGGTGATTTGTCTAAGGCTACTTTTGTGTTGTATTTATTTATTTTAATATTTTTATGTTGAGCAATCCAAGTTTGCTTTTTGCCAAAAATATTGTCCACGGCAATTAAAAATTTACACGCTGGGCATGGGTCAGAATTTGCAAATTCTGCACCTAATCCCATTGCATCATCTACAGAAGTTCTATTCCCCAAATATGTACCATTCTTTCCAGCCAAATAATCAGCTTCATTTGCATAGAATGTAACATCATAAGTGTCATAATAAATTCGATTCATTGCTTCCTGCAATTTTGCAGAACCTATGGCCTCCATTTTAGACCTTGGTGCATCAACATCGGAAAATGGTGTGCCAAATGCATCATTTGCGCCAGAATTACTATTGCCATTAGCTGTCCAATAATTTGGACCTCCATCACTACCTGACCAACCTATCATGGCAATAGAAGCATGCATTGCATCTAAAGTTGAATTTAAATTTGCTAATGCACAGTCAAATTCATAACCAGCCATTATATACCCATTATGTCTTAATAAATATAAATTCTCCAATTCGGATTGATACCATGCATCCGCATTTGTATGCATTTCCATTGGAGTTTGATAATATGATTGTCCCCCTCCAGAATTACCTGGTTGGCCGCCTAACCAATATCCACCATCAGGATCTATACCATTAATGGGATTATTGCCCATACTAATATACGGAGAATAAAATTGGCCGTAAGGGTCAGGTGACATCCATCGACCTAAATCAGAATTATGCAATCGTAATTCAAATGCTTGCCATTTTGAGTTAACTGCATTCTCTTGTCCTTGGTAATTGTAGCGGTATGTAGGTGTAAATGTGCGTCCTGGCATTGCTCCACCGAATGAATGGTAATCCCAATTTAATTTGTCAATAGGGACAGTGTATTCAAAGAACAAAATGCAACACGAATAAAACGTTAATTAATACTCGTGTTGCATTAATCAAATTTAATAAAATTAGCCTTGTTCCGATAATTTTTTATAGAACTTTTTACTGTCTGTATCCCAAAAGGATTGAGAAAAATTTACATACCGATAAAAGGATTTGCTATTCGGACAATGGCCAGAAATTCTCCTAACTTGAACCTCGGGCATTCGAAGTGCCAACATGGTTGATATAGCAGTTCTTCTCATGGTATGCGATGATACAAGCTCGTAAAATCGGTACTTTTCTTTTGTTTCAGGATTTTTATAAATTGGAAATGGTATTCCTCGTTTGTTTCTAAATTTATCCATTTCTTCGTCCCAACCAGCCAGCTTTGCCAAAGCCTTAATATTTTTATTTAATTGAGCTAACGAAATTGTTTTAAAAATTTTACCATTCTTTAGAATATTTGATTTCATAATTTCAACAACATATTCGGGCAAGTGCATACGTACTGCTGTTCCTGTTTTTTTCGACACCGTACTTAAATACCAGTTATTATTGGTAAAACTAAAATTTGTGGAATACAGGTTCATTAAATCCGAAAACCGCAATGCAACCGTACAACCAAAAACAAAAACATCTTTTGTTACTTTTAAATGAGGAGGCAACTTATTTTCAAATTCTTTATTATAAATTAAAAAATTCAATTGCTCCGGAAACAAAACAATGGTTTCAATCTCCTCCTCTAGCACATAAAAGCGATAATGAAATATGCCAATATTTAACATCAATTCATTGTTTAAAAAATTAAAAAAAGCTCTTAAGGTTCTAATACAGCCGCTTACATAGTTATCATACAAATCGCAATCATCGTATAAATAGTTTGTAAAATCGAGATAAAATTTATTCCAATACCTTTTTTCTCGTAACAATACGTTTTCACTTAAACCTTTAACAGATAAAATTCTTAATCTATTCTCCTGCTTCAGGCTAAATTTAACAAGTAGTTTTTGGAGGTAATAATAGTTTTCAATGGTTGAATTTCGAATCTTTTTACCATTTTTTTGAAGTCGCTTGGTTTTTAGACTTTGTTTGATAAACAGCTCAAAAAGCGCCAATAAATCGTGTTCGCGAAGGTTTTTTTTTCATGATTTTTTAGCGCAAGATAATGTATGGGGAAACTAAAATTTGAACCAAAAAATGACCAAAATGCTCTATTAGTTATTAATAGGCACTTTTACTGTACTTTGTTTTTCATTCTATTTAGAATTGGATGTTGCTTTAGCTCTTTTTTTGATCAGAGCAATCAACTTTTTCTCAAGGATTTCATTTTCCTTTCTGATATCAACAATAATTTTTGCTTTTTTAACTCCAATCAGTAACAATCCCACTACTAGTTTTTCGCCATTGGTCAAGTACCTAATTTTATTCCCCCTATAGATTGATATTACTGAACAGCGCATCGAATCAATATCATCATCATTAAATTTAATGGGTTCCTGTTTTATTCTTTTCCTAGCTTTTGAATGCATAATTTCATTGAATTATTAATAGTATTTGATACCAAGTAGAATCGAAGTAAAACGGATAGTTTTCTATTTCTTTTTATAAAAGTGCAATAAATTTTTTGCAAATACAATCAAGGGCTCTATATTTCCATTATCAGCTGCATGCAGTGCATCTAAATACAATGTTCTGTAGTTGGAATTATTTGCCAATGCAACACTTCCCCAAGTAAATTCTTTCTTTTTAAAAACATGGGTCATCATTACATCGGCCATCAGTCGGGAATGCCTACCATTGCCATTGGAAAAACAATGAATACTTACCAGTCGGTGTTTGTACCTTATTGCAATTTCTTCATCAGAAAAGACATTATGTTTTATCCAATAATAACAATCATCGTTCAGAATTCTTAATTCTGTGCTTATTAAATTAGAATGAATACCAATATTTTTTTCGGACAAACGAAATTTCCCTGCCCATTTCCATACCTGCTGAAACATCTTTAAATGGACTTGTTTCACAAATGCTTCAGAACAAAATGTTTCGGCACTTATATTCCGGCCAAGTGTCCACTCAATTGCTTTTTCAATATTCATCTGCTCAAACTCATTCAACTCGGCCTGTGTGGTAATGGAACGAATCAAAAGTCCTTCACTTTCATCTTCATTTAATGGAGTTTGTCCAAGTAAATTATCGCTGTTTAATCCCATAAATATTTTGGCATTGTTTCAACAATCTCCTTCACTTTTGTTTGAGTGGCTTTATCCAGGCGCTTCAACGAATTTCCCTGATCTTCCAGTTTCATGGTAGTGGATGTTCTTTTCACAATTTGTTGTGCTAACTCATAGGCACGATCTTCAATCATTTTTTCGATGGAACTATTGCGAGGAACAAAACCATATACAAGTTTTAAATCAAGTGCATTACCAGCTTCTCGGA
>JBIIOB010000164.1:0-5462 GCA_044337125.1 Bacteroidia bacterium | reverse complement strand
GAACATCGTAGTGAAGCATGTCCCAAGTAACGTCATTCCCAGCAGCCGACCAGGTGTTGTGCCAAATAGCTTTGTCGCCATTGATTTCAACTCCTTTGCGTTTTGCTGCTAATTTTCTGTCAAGATCCGTTGCTGTAACTTCAAGTGATTTTAATTCTTTTAAACGTCTAGCTGTTTCTTTTACTACCGCAAATGCTTCTGGTAAAATTTCATTCAATGCTTCCTCGTTCTTTTTGATGATTGTTTTTTCCAATTCATCAATCTCATTGTACAATTGCTCTTTCGTTTCTACATCAATAGAAAAGTCGGTGTCAATTTTTGTTCTGATTTCAATAACCTTATCACGTTCCTCTTTTGAGAATTCGGCAATACGCTTTTTGAACGCTGCTGTTTTACCTCTTAACTGGTCGTTGGTTAACGATGCTAATTTTGGATATTCAACTAATATTTGTTCAACAATTGGTTGGATTGTTTTTAAATCTCGATCGGATTTTGTTCCAAAAAATTTGGAAACGCTCTTTGTGAAAAAATCTAACATTCTGTCTGTATTTAAATAAAATTCTAAGGATTGCAAAAATAGTGATTTTTACCAGTTTTTAGCTATAAAAATCACGGTGTTTAGTCAAAAAGTGTTCCTATTGATAATTGGGTGACAAATTAACATACTGTAAATGAAAAAAGCCCCAATACTGGCGTATTGAGGCTTTTTCATAATTTAAATTTGTATGCTAGTTTGACGCCTTGTTGTATGCTTTGAACAATTCAACAATATTATCATAGTCATATTTCTTTTCTTCCAGCGCTTTTACAATCTCTTCGTTATCGGCCATAGCCTCTGTAACTTGCTTTTTAAACTTACCTGATTTGATTTTAACGAACTCTCCACCTTCTTTCTCCATGTAATAGTCAGATTTTACTTTAATTTCATTCATCTGTAAAACCTCTATTTGAGCTTCGTATAGATTTACATTTCCTTGTGATAAGCGTCTTACAAATACTTGCTCCCCATCAATGTTTCTTGAAACATACACAACCCCATCAACAGAATATTCTTTAATTTTAGTTGCATTGTAAGTCTTTACATCCACATTTTCCTTTTTACGGTAAGCTGCTTTTGTAAAGTTGTCGAATTCCTTTTTTGGATTCTTTTTTACTTCACCTTTCAATGTATCACCATTTAGCAGGATTACATAACCAGGGTAGTATTTTGCTTGTGCAAAGGAGTTAGAATTAAAAGCTATAACAAAAGCGAAAACAGCTATGGTTATAGAGAAAATAGATTTAATTTTCATAGAAGCAATTGTTGTTTAGATTAGAGTGCCCAAATTAAAGGTAAAAAAATAGGAAAAGAAATAGCACGTTAAAAACTCTGTTCAATTGTTAATAACTTGTTAATAGCGTTTGCCCCCTAAAAATCATCTTGTTCTGGCTTTTTTGGTTTTTTTAGCTCCTTTTTTTCTTCTTTTTTGTCCGATTCTTCCCATTTAATGGTGAATTTGGTGTCTTCTTTTGGTTTGATAGCATTCAATGTTGAATCCTTTTTAAACAGTCCAAATTCTTCTTTTAAAATGGTTTTTAGGGTTTGTTTTTCAACTTTTAAGTCTTGTTTTATATTCTGAATGGCACCCTTGCTATCGTATGAAATGTTCGGATTATCAACTGTTCCTGTCATTAATAGGAAAATATTGGTTCTGCTCAAACCATCATCCGCAATTTCCCCAAACTCCTCATTTTGTTTTTTTGCCTTCTTCGCTTTTTTAGATAATAATTCATTCAAGGAAAGTTTAACGCGATAGTTGATTTCATTTTTGAAACTATGTGTTCCCGAAGCAGTAATATTTATTGCATTCGATTTTACTTCCATTTTTGGAATGCTTATTACTTGATTTTTGATTTCAAATTGATTTTTTAAGGTGGCAAACTTTACGTTTTCTAAATCCTTTAGCTCAATAAAACGTGATAAACTTTTCATTGACCCCACATTATTCAATTCCCCATTTTCAATGGTCATATCAATTCCTGCATACAATTTATCTAAATCCATTTTTAGACTCGGTTCTAGAATAGAAGCAAAATTGATTTTTGCGGTTGCCGTTCCTTTTATGTTTTTACTAGTAATGGAGGTCTGTCCGAAGTTTTCAAATTGCTCAAACATTTTAGTGACATTTATTTTGTTAATGTCGCTGTAACAAGTAACAATTATTTTACTGCTATCCGTTGCATCAACCATTCCGCTGGTAGTTATACTTCCATTCATCGTATTTAGGGTGATTGGATCGGCATATAGTTTTTTATCTTTTAGCTTTACTACGCCTCTAATATTATCGGCATTGAACTTTCTAAATTCTAAATGAGTTATTTCTGTATTTAGGTTTACATCAATGTGCTCCGAAAACTTTAATTTGTATTCACTCGATCCATTCTCTTCACTTTTGTTTTCAAGTAATTCGTTTAGGTTTACATTTTTGGAGTTTAAACTCGCTTCAATAGTAATATCTTCATTCTCTTTTATGAAAAATGAAATCACATTCCTAAAAAAGCCTTTTAATTCAAAATCGGTACTCGATATGTTTCCATTAAATTGATCAACAATCAAATCATTTTTATTGAATTTAAATTCTCCATTCAAATTGTTATACAATAATTTATTGTTTTTGATTTTCAGGTTCGCATTGCTGATGGATAAATTACCCGATGTTTGAATATTGTCGTAAGTGCCATTTCCATCAGCCATGGCTTCACCACTAAATTCAGCGTCAATTTTTACTTGACCCGTTACAGATTCGATAGTATCAATTTTAAAAAATTGTTGTAAATCATCCAAGCTCATACTACTGATAACCTTTCCAGCAAAAGATGGATGGTCGAGGTTTTGCAAGGAAAGATTTCCATTGATAGATCCTTGATTAATGGTAAACGAAACTGGATTTAAAATTAGGTTAGAGCTGTTAGTTTTTGAACCATTAAAATAGCTCCCTTTTAAATTTACATTTTGTAAAGTGATAGAGGAGGAGGTTTGGGTAATATCTGCTCCATTGATTCCAAAATCAGCCTTTATTTCTGGTGTTTGAGTATCGCTGATACTGCCTTGAATGGTGGCATTGAAATAAAATTCCCCATCACTTTTATAATTATTTATTTTCTCTTTGTACTTTTCTGGTATCAGCGAAAGTACAGATTGAATGTCCATATCTTTGCCTTTTATTCCAAGATTTAAAACAGGATTTTGATTTGCACTTATAACATTTCCGTAGATTTCAAATGCTAAGTTCTCTATCTTAAAAAAGCCGTCCTTTATTTTATAAGATTTTGTTTGGTTGTCAACTTCAAGCGCTAATTCGGTATGAATATTCTTTTTGCTGATGTAATTGGTGTTTTCAAATTTTAAGCGATTTACATAAATATCATTTTCGGTTTCAAGTGTGTATTTGTCGTTTGAGAAATCACCTGATAGATTGCATTTTTTTATGGTAAGTGCAATGTTTTGCTTTGCTTTTTTATTTAAATAACTTACATCAACATCTTTTAAAATAATCTGTTCCAACTTAAAAGAAAAATTTGATTCGGCAGTATCTGTGCTTTCTTTCCAAAAATGAAAATTATCATTCCCTTGTCGGTCAATTTTTAGGTTAACCACCGAATGATTAATTTCTACTTTTTTGATGATGTAATTTTTTTTGAATAAATCAATTAAGCTAAATTTTAGTGAAATTTCTTGAGCATTGAATAAGGTGTCCTTGTGTTCACTCTCAATCGCGTCCAATGCTTTGATGTTTTTGAAATTTATAGAGGCCATTGGGAAGCTTCGTATTACTGTAAAGTCTATGTCATTCCCATCCACAATAACTTGTGTATTCAATTGTTTGTTCAACTCACCAATCACATATTCTTTTACATCATCTTGGTAATAATAACCCAATAAAACACCTGCACCAAGTAAAGTGAAAAAACAGATGATTAGGAAAGCAAAAAAACGCAAAATAAACCGCCCCATCCTTTTTAATGGACTAGGTTTAGGGTTTGTTTGAATTTCTGTATGGTTTGTTTCCACTTGAGTTTATTTTACACTATACAAATTTTGTGAAAAAACATAGCCTATCTGCATGTTTTAAAAGATGTTATCAATAACGGAAGGTGGATAAGTTTTATTTCATTTTAAACGCTTCTGTTTTCTATATTTGTTTGTATTAATTTTTCAGCAGTTTGACTTTTCTATCGGGTTTAGGCATTTTTGTTTTTGCGGTAGTGGTGCTATTTACACCACTGTTCGGACTGTATTATCTTATTAAGTATGTATTTAATTTTTTATTCGAAAGCTCCTTTAACTCAAGCATAGATATCAATTATGCGGAAATTGTACTTTCCTCTAAATTCGATTATTACCAACGATTAAGTATTCCCAATAAAAAGAAATTTTTAAAGAGGCTAAATACCTTCATTAATAACAAACAGTTTATTTCCTCCGGAAATCACCAGTTAACCGAAGAAATGAAGGTGTTGATTGCAGCAAGTGCCATTCAATTAACTTTTGGTTTAGAAGGATATTTATTGGACAGTTTTACAAAAATATTTGTGTATCCAAAGGAATTTTATTCCAAAGCAGGTAAGAATTACCATAAAGGTGAAACAAATTTAGCTGGAGCAATTGCATTATCATGGAAGCATTTTGCCGATGGTTATTCGAATCCTACAGATAAATTGAATTTGGGACTTCATGAAATGGCACATGCCCTTCGTTTTGATAAGTTTAAGAGTGATGATTACGATCTTTTTTTTAATCAATATTTCGATAAATGGCAAATTGTTGCAAGTCATGAATATCATAATTTAAAAGAGCATAAACCTTCCTTTTTTAGAAGTTATGGTGGTGCAAATTTTCATGAGTTTTTTGCAGTAAGTATTGAACATTTTTTTGAATCTCCCAAAGAGTTTAAGGAGCTTCATCCCGATATATACATGCATTTATGCATTCTAATGAATCAAAACCCTTTGGATTTATATTACGATAATCCTCGAGTACGGCTTATGGATCAAATCTCAAATGTTCCTGTTCAATTGAAAGGTATTCCCTTTTATCAATCTGGAATTAAAGCAAAACATCTGATGGCTTTGGCACTCGTATTTTTTATTTGGTTAATGGAGGTGGTTGCCAATATTCAGCAAGGGATTTCGATAAATGAAATAGTTATACTAATAATAATTTTAGTAATAGGATATTTTACATCTGTTCGTGCATATAGCAGAGTGTTATTCTATGAAAATGGTGTTGAAATAAAGTACAGTATCCCTACTTTTTGGAGTACACTTTACCTGATTGGATATGATCAACTAATATGTGTTGAATTTATTGAAAAAGATGTAGATGAATTAACAGATGGTATTGCAATTACTTATGTAGAGGAGGGTAAAATAAAATCCAAAAGGTATACAGATACATTTACGGGTGAAGAAGTAATAAAATT
>JBIIOB010000163.1:0-5482 GCA_044337125.1 Bacteroidia bacterium | reverse complement strand
AGAAGCCATAATCAATATCGTAACAATAAGAAAATGAATCAACGGAGCTATTTGCTCTATATGAGTAATACATATAGTCTCCTTCAGTTTGTATGTTACCTGATCCTAAATGATATTGAAAAGCTGTATCATAATACACATACACACTATCTTCCATACCGCTTGCGCTATCTTTGTAAATCCAATAGGTGCCGGTTTTAAAGTAGGAATAAGCAGTTAAGTCTTGCAACTGAACGGCTGGTTCAGGAATTGCAAAATATGGTTCGTACTCGTATTGACAACCTGCCAATAATGATACAATACCTATGAGTATAAAATTTATTTTTCTCATTGTTCTTTTTTACAATGCAAATATTTCACAAAAAACAATACGAACCTTTACCAAATTTTCCTCAAAATAAGGTTTCGGAAAACAAATGCTTTAAAATCAAGCAGTAATGAAATTTGATATGTAAGGTTTTGCGCTATTTTATCCGTGTATAAACGTTTATACACGGCTCTTGGGAAAGGTTTCGGAGTTAGAATAAGATTTTTTGAAGCGAAAAAATGATTTACAATTTCATTTTACAGCAAATATGGTAGTGAATTAAATTCTAGGTGTTATTAAATGTACCGAACGATATTGCAAATATAAAATCAATTTGCGCTTTAGCGTGCCTTTAAAATTGTATTTGCAATTGCACTTACTCCGCATTTATTTTAGGTGCTGTTATAGCCAGTTTTCTTTTTTCATTATATATCGTCTGTCCACACAGTTGTCCTCTGCGTTATAAAATTCCTTTTGAATAGTAAAAAACTTGTTCAATATTTTTACTGATTTCACATTTTCAACACAGACGTCTGCCGTTATAAGTTCTGATTTCATTTGAACAAAGCAAAAGTCAATTAGTCCTTTCGCTATTTCTGTTCCGTAACCATTGCCCCAGAATGTTTCTATAATTCGATAAGCAATTTCGTCTTCATTTTCGTCATTTTTTAAAACTCCACAAATTCCAATTAGGTCGTTACAGCCTTTTATGCAAAGACTCCAAATTTTTGTGTCTGATGATTTTTCTAATAAAATCAGGTCGGTTAATTTCGAAATACTCTCTGCCTTGTCGAAAGGTTTTTGAGGAATTGGGTTCATTACGTTGGGATTGCTCATTAACTCAAAAAATGCTACTTCGTCATTTTTTTCTAGCCTTCTAGCATAAAGTCTTTCAGTCTCAAATATCATAATTAAACTAATTTGTCTGCCTATTTATAATTGTCCATGCGGTCTACGAAAATTGGCTATAACGTTTTGGCACTTGTCGCAGTGGCGGATTTCGGAGCACAAAATTGTCAATACACCACAAAACTTGATGGGAGGTAGAATGTTCAATTAACCACGTAACCCGCCATTGAGCCAAACGCCTGTTGTGCGTTCGTTGTTTACATACTCTAATTTTGATTTTTCATTTTCAATGTTATGTCGCCAATATTATAACTATATATTGAAGCTGGTAAAAATGAAAATAATAAACCTTCTATTTGCTTTGTTCCTAGTTGGTCTATTGATGTTACTAAAGCATTTTTAAAATTGTTGCTTTTACAAAAATGTATTAAACTTTTTAATTCGTTTGGTTTTTCAAAATATCGATTACTCCATTTTATCTCAACACCCCATTGAGGCTTATATTTTTTATCATCAACTAATACAAAGTCTACTTCACCTTCATTTCTTCCTTCTTTCCATCGGGCATAGGTTAGATCTAATTTTTCTCTATGCATCCATTGCGATAACACTGCTGTTTCCACCATATTTCCCATTTCACTGTCCATTTCACTAATGGGTGAAAATAAGGCTGTCCGCAATGATGGATTTGTCAAATACACCTTGAAGCTGGTTATTCGTTTTAGTCGTTTTGCTGTTACGTCAACTTTGTTTAATACTTTGATTAAGAATGCAGCTTCTAAATATTCTAGGTATTTTTTCAAAGTGTCTTTTTGTATACCACTTTCTTTACTCATTGTTTCATAAGAAAATTCATTCCCAGTATTGTAGGCTATGTATGTAAAAAATCGGTTTAACTCTTGTACGTCTTTTATTCCGTATAAGCTTGGCAAATCTCTAAGTAATACTTTATCTACAATATCGTTTTTTACGTAACGCCCCATATCACTTTGTATCTTTTCACTTAAAACAACTTCAGGGTAGCCACCGAAGTTTAAGTAATGCACAAACTCTTTATTTAAAGCCTTTATGTCGTGTGAAAGACAATACGGTATTTGATTTTCTCCATAGCTAATTTCTCCATTGAACATTAAGTGGTTCATTTCCTTGAGATGAATGTATTCCTGAAATGTAAGTGGAGGTAACATAAAATCAGTAAATCTACCCGCTCCGCTTTCCGTGCTATGCCATTTTAATGCTGCTGCGGCTGAACCTGAAACAATAAATTTTGTTTCAGGAAATGAATCAACTAACACCTTAAGGTGGCGTTCCCAATCTTTTAGGTATTGTATTTCGTCAAAAAAAACGTAGCAACCTTTTAGATTGTTTTGATTGAGTGATTGCTTACATAAATTTAAAATGTCTTCTAAACTTAAGTGCACATAAATAGGGTTGTCTATGCCTATGAAAAATATTTTTTGCGGATTCACATTTTCAGTCAATAATTGTTGAATGCTGTGAAATAACATTACAGTTTTCCCAACACGTCTTGGCCCCATAAGAACCAATGCTCTTTTTACATTTTTTTCAATTACAAATGGATAAAACAAGCTAAAATATAGTCGCTTGGCCATTGCGCTATACACTTCAGGTATTTGTTTGTTAACCCACCAAGGATTTTCATACCGTAAGCGTTCTATTATTTTTTCTGTTGGAATAAGACTTTTACTGCCCATAAAATCATTTGTTTTTACAAATATAATTAAAATAGATAGATTTCAATCTGTTTATTATTTACTTTTATGTAATTATAAGAAGTTTATTCTCTTACAACTCATCTATTTCAAGTAAGTCAGTACTCGGACGGTTCGCATTACAATGATGCACAACTTATTGCTAGGCGTAACTAAGTTACAAATATTATCTTAATTCTCTTATTATCTAACTTTTACATATCCGTGTTTACAAGTGTATACTCGGCTATCGGGCAACGTTCCGCGGCTTGGCGCAGTAGCGGCTGCGTGAACGATTATTTTCTTGTTAAGTTAGATTTTCCAGCGGAAAATCGAACGTGATGTTAATTGTAAATTTAGCTATTGCGCCAAACCGCTGTTGTGGTTAGTATCCTTAACCTGTTGCATCAAAACACAAATCTAGATTCGCATGTCTGTCATGTAGGGAGCTTCAGATTATGAAAATGCTTTTATAATCTAAAATGTCTATTTGCATTCATAAATCAATTTCCCATCTTCATTCCATTGCTGATGGGAAATAATAACAGGCGCACGTGTAAATTCGTTTGCGAGCTGGCTATAATTATAACATAGATATTTTTCTGCCAGCTGTCCGTTGGGATAATAATGAATTTTCGAACACTTATTCTGATATCCTTGCTTCCTTTCCTTTTTAGATGTCTTCCTTACTGAAATTATTAGAGCAAGCTTACCATTTGCATAGTATCTTTTAGAAATCCGCTCATCACTTGACTTATATTTTTCATATTCCTTTACATATGCTTCGTATTTAATCGGAATAGGTCTGATATTATTTCGAATATCCTGCTCTGCAGCTGAATCTATTTTTGTTGTACCCTTAGAATTGCAACATGCCAAAAACACTTCCCTCTTTAATGAATAATGCAATCCACATACGTAACTGCCCCCTTTATCGTCAATTAATGTGAAGCTACTAGAAGCCACATGACGATTATAAATTCCACAATCAAAAACAACGCTATCCATTTGTAATGGAAGCAATTTTTTCGGCTGATGATTTGGTAAACACCAGTCAAAACTTACTTTTACTGAAATGTTTAACGTATCATTACTTTTGTTTTTTACAAAATATACTGCACGTAGATGATTTGTAGCAAGCGAGTCAATTACTAATTTTCTGGGATTAATCTCAAGTGCATCTTGTCCATTTGAATTAGTTCCAAGTAGGATAAACGCTGATAGAATTATAATCGGAAATTTCATATATACTGTTCGTTAAATATGGATGAACATTCGAGGTATTACCCATAACTTATGGCTATGCATAACTAAGTTACAAATATTATCTTAATTCTCTTGTTATCTAACTTTTACATATCCATGTAAAAACGTTTACATTGGTTTACAGTGAAAGGTTTCGAAGTAAGAGGCGAGGATTTTTGAAAAGAAAAAATTAATTCACTACACCTTCTCTAATTAATTTTAGGTCCATCCATTTAATGGCATCAAATGAAATTCTGCGGGGTAGTTTTCGTTCCAAATAATTGATGGAGCCTGTCCAATATCCCAAACCATCATCGCGCGAAAGGTTATCGTGGTCGTACACACCAATACCTACCGTATCGTGCGGTGTGTAGTGATACAAAGTAAATGTATCTTTTCCTTCGTAACGGTCGGTCGATTTTTGATATTCCGTTTGTGCATACATTACTGTTTTCGGATAAAAAATAGCCCAGTAAATATCAGGATAACTGCTGTTCCAAATGGTATTGTCCATACCAGATGGACTAAAGGTTGAATCGTTTTTTAATTCCAAACCAAAACCAATGAGTTTGCTTTTGTAAATTTTTGGAACGTTGATATCAAATTCAATTTCGGTTTCAAATAATTTTTTGTCGGCATACAAATGTTTGTAGCGGCTTGTTGAATCTGTTTTTACATAGCATTCATCGGTAAACAGTGTTTGATAAATTTTTATGTGTATGTTTTGTTTTCCTTTTTTTAAGGTATGAAAAGCATGCAGTGGCATTTTAAATGAAATGGTATTGCCTTCTTCAAAGTCGGTAGTATCGCTAATTACACAAAGCTTGTTTTTAGTTTCGGCAGTATCTGTTTTCCAACGCAAGGTATTGTTGATGGATTTATAGTCGGAAGTAATTAGTTGATTGTTGTAATAAAAATCGAAATTAAAAGCAGTACGTGTCAACGTATCTTTGTAAATGGTATTGATAGGGTAGGGAATGTTTTTGGAGGCAGTGATGGACAATGAAAAATACAAGGTATTGTCGAGTGAATCCACTTTTAATGAAATAAAATCATCCTTAAAAAAGCTTGATTTTGTTATGGTTTTAAAGCCAATGGGAATGGGTTCAATGTATTCGTAATAGGTATTTCTATTACAAGCAATAATGCTAATTGCAAAAAGGAAAATCAAAATTGATTTTAGTTTCATGTGTTAAAGGTAGTAAAAACAAAAACAGCCAATCGATGATTGGCTGTTTTGATATTTTAGGAGTTGCAAAAATTAATCTTTAATGTTTGCCATAAAAAATTCGCGGTTCATACGTGCGATGTTTTCCAATGAAATTCCTTTTGGACATTCTACTTCGCAAGCACCTGTGTTGGTACAGTT
>JBIIOB010000162.1:0-5485 GCA_044337125.1 Bacteroidia bacterium | reverse complement strand
ACACTGCAATTATATAAATGATAACCCTATGATTAAAAAATTACTTTTGTTACTATTCGTAACAACATTTTCTTTTTCTGCCTCGGCCCAAGATTTTTTGGGTTACATCAATAGTAATTACTCTGGTGTAACGGGCACGGACTTAAATCCAGCAAATGTTGTAAATAGCAGATACAAAGCCGATATTAGTCTTATTGGCTTAAGTTTTTCAGCATACAACAATTATATTGGACTAAAACGTTCTGCTCTTAAAAAAGATGCTGCGGGTGAATATTCTGCATTTCAAGACACTGCATTTGCTGCCAATTATCTTTCACAACGAAATAATAACAGAAATAAATCGGTTTATTTTTCCAACCAAATTTATGGTCCATCTTTTATGGTGAGCTTGGGAACTAAAAATGCATTTGCAATCAAGTCAAAAGTACGAACCCTTTTAAATATCGATGGTATGGAGCCCCAACTGGCAACATTAATTTACAATGAATTGGATTATCCTTCTTTGTGGGTTCAAAAATTATCAAATAAAAGTTTAAGTATACAAACCATGACATGGGCTGAATACAGCGGAACATACGGACATGTTTTTAAAGATGGCGGACCTCATTTTATTAAAGCAGGTATTTCAGCCAAATACATTATGGGACTACAAGCAGCCTATATGCATGTTAATGATTTAAAATACGAATTCACCAATGACACAACATTATCTCTTTTTAACTCTGAAGTAAGTTATGGTCACTCAACTAATTATGATGGAACAGATCCAGGAGTTGGTTTTAATCAAATTTCAAAACCTGGATTTGGATTGGATTTAGGTGTTGTATACGAATGGCGTCCTGAATACGATTCATACAAATATGACATGGATGGCGAAACAGGTTTGGAGCGTAAAGACAAAAACAAATACAAATTAAGAGTTGGTTTGTCGGTAACAGATATAGGATATGTGAAATTTAAAAAAGGAAAATACAGCCATAATTTCACTGCTAACATAGATTATTTCAACTTGCATAATTTTGACGGCATTGATAATCCTGAACAATACGACAGTGTATTAAAAGCTAACTTTGTTATGAAAGATGGTGAAGAATATTTCACGATGAATTTACCATTGGCAATAACTGCTCAAATTGATTACAATATTTACAAAGATTTTTATGTAAACTTTACTCCTTATTGGTCGCCACAATTAAAAAAGAACGAAGAAAAAGTACATGACTTAACCACATTTAGCTTAACTCCACGTTGGGATCATAAATGGTTTGGAGCATTTCTTCCCGTTTCATATGATGTTACAGGAAATACAAAAGTTGGTTTAGCATTACGCATTGGACCATTGATTTTAGGTACCAATAGCCTTGGTCCTTGGGTGACACGCACCGATATTTTTGGTGCTGATGCTTATGCTATGCTTAAAATACCAATCATGTACAAGCGTCCAAGAGATAAGGACAATGATAAAGTATCTGATAAGAGAGATAAATGTAAAGAAGTACCAGGAACATGGGAGTTTTTAGGTTGTCCCGATAAAGATGGTGATCATATTCAAGACAAAGATGATGTTTGCCCTGATGAAGCTGGCTTACCACAGTTTAATGGTTGCCCAGATAAAGATGGAGATGGAATTATGGATAAACAAGATGCTTGTCCAGAAACACCAGGATTAGCAGAGTTTAATGGTTGCCCAGATAAAGATGGTGATAAAATCATTGATAAAGACGATGACTGTCCTGAGGAAGCTGGTTTAATTGAATTCAAAGGTTGTCCTGACAAAGATGGTGATTTAATCATGGATAAAAATGATGAATGCCCTGATAAAGCAGGTCCTGCAAGTAACAACGGTTGCCCAGAAGTTAAATTAAATTTAGTAAACACAAATGGTGCAACAGTACGTTCTGCTGTTCAGAAAAAAGATGGAAGTTTCTCATTTGATGAATTGCCTGCAGACGAAATGGTAATGTTTACATTAGAAGGCGAAAACACTGAGTTTATGACAGAAGCGAAAGTTATCGTTGGTGGTATTGCTAAAAAAGCAATACGTGATCCGAAAGATAAATTATTGCGTTTCATTGTTATCAAAGTGGATGCAAACAAAATGAAACCTGAGGATGCAAAAGATGTTGCAATTAAATTAAATAAAGAAGAAGAGGAAGTATTGAAAAAAGCATTCAATAACCTTGAATTTGCAACAGGAAAAGATATCATCAAGCAAGAATCATTTACTTCATTAGATGAATTAGCTGGCTTAATGGCTAAGAAACCAAACTGGAGATTAAAAATTTCTGGACATACCGATAATCAAGGACAAGCTGCGGCTAACTTAAAATTATCTGAAAAACGTTCAAAAGCAGTTCAAGCTTATTTAGTAAGCAAAGGTATTGCTGCTGACCGTTTCAAAGTAGAATGGTTTGGTTCAAAAAAACCAATTGCTGATAATAAAACAGAAGCTGGACGTCAGAAAAATAGACGTGTAGAAATGTTAATTATTGAATAATTCTAAAAAGATACCCGGGTGAAAATTCGGGTATCTTTTTATATATAAAAACTGCTAGCTATTATGAATAAATTGCTGATTTTTACTCTTCTAATATTTACTTACTCATGCAGTTCCCCTAGTTCACAAAATAATAATAAACAAACTGACACAGTAACTTTAGAAAAAATAGATTCTGTAATAATTACAGGTCAATTTAAAGGTTTATTGCAAACAAATTTCACCTTAGTGAGTTGTGATAATCTAGGAGAAAAATATTTAATCAACGACAAAACTGGACAACTAGACTCTGTCTTTGCTGTTATAGATAGGAAATTTGGTATTTACCCTCCTGTTATAGAGGTGCGAGGTCAGCTACAAAGAATAAATGAAACTGATTATGATGGGGAACTTACTATTGATAGTATCCTTTCTGCTGAAGGAAAAAACTATAAGAACACTTGTATTCCTTATGATTTTTGGTGTATAGGCACAGAACCCTTCTGGAATACACAAATCTCCAAAAATGAGAACCTAATCAATTTCTATAATCCGATGGAACAAAAAAGTTATCATTTTGAGTATTCGGATCCAAAAAATGATAAAAATGGAATCGTTTATTCAGCAAAAACAAAAACAGATAAGATTCAAATTATTATAAAGACAGAAGTTTGCAGTGATGGAATGAGTGAACGAAACTATAAACATTCTGCAGAAATAAATTTAAATGGAAATGCCTTCAACGGATGTGCTATTAAATTCGGAGAACCAATTCAAAATAATTAACTATGAAATTACATGTAATAAATACTGGAAATTTTAAATTAGATGGTGGAGCCATGTTTGGTGTTGTTCCAAAAACAATGTGGAGTAAAACCAATCCAGCAGATGAAAACAACATGTGCAATTGGAGCATGCGTTGTTTATTAATTGAAGATGGCAATCGATTAATTCTTATTGACAATGGAATTGGTGATAAACAAGATGCAAAATTCTTTTCGCACTATTACCTGCATGGAAATGAGACATTGGAATCATCTTTAAAAAAAGCTGGATTTTCGACTAATGATGTTACTGATATGTTTTTAACACATTTACATTTTGATCATTGCGGAGGTAGTATTAAAAATAATGCATCCAAAACTGGTTTCGAAACAGTTTTCAAAAATGCAACTTACTGGAGCAATGAAGAACATTGGGAATGGGCAACAAAACCTAATCCGAGAGAAAAAGCAAGTTTCTTAAAAGAGAACATAATCCCTATTCAAGAAAGCGGACAGTTAAAGTTTATTACAGGAGAAAATTCAAAACAATTAGGAGACAATATTTCAATTGCCTATATGCGTGGACATACCGATGCAATGATGATTCCTCACATTCAGTACAAAGGAAAAACACTCGTATTTATGGCGGATTTATTACCTTCTACTGGACATATTCCGCTTCCGTATGTGATGGGATATGACACACGACCATTGCTTACAATGACCGAAAAAGATTATTTTTTAAATACAGCGGTTGATAATGAATATGTTCTATTCTTGGAACACGATTCGGTGAATGAATGTTGTACTTTGCAAAGAACCGAAAAAGGGATTCGATTAAAAGAGACCTTTTCATTCGAAGAATATTTTGGAAAATAAAAGAAAAGCTGAGTTAAACACTCAGCTTTTCTTTTTGATTTTGTTCTCTTTTCTTAAAATAAAATATTCCAATCAAGCCCAAGATAAAGAGTAAGGTTGAAATTAATTCGGCTTGCGTAAAGCCAAAATCGCCAATGTGATACAATGTATTCACGCGTATTTTTTCGATAAAGAAGCGTTCCAATCCATTGAATACAAGGTAAATTGAAAACAACATTCCAGGAGTAGTAATTCTTTTTCTCAAATACCATAGTACTCCAAATAAAGCCAAGCACATTAATGTTTCATAAAATGGCGTTGGAAATACTGCAGGATCTAAATGATTGCAATAACGTTCACCTATGCAGTTTGCCATTGGAACACCTTCGCTATTTACATTGTGAGCATAATCGTAACTCCAAACCCAATCAGGTGCCCAACTCAACCAATTTGGCTTGGGTGCAGAATTTGCAATTCCCCAATCGCCATCACCTGAAATATGACAACCAATTCGACCAATTGCATAACCCAACATAATGGCTGGAGCTGAAGTATCAATTAAATGCGTAATCGTTATTTTATTTTTATAGGCATAATAAATCACAGATGCTCCGCCACAAATTAAGCCTCCATACATGGTTAAACCGCTAAATGAAAGCAACGAACCTATTGGATCTGCAACAAAGTCATCCCAATTTTCAAGATTGTGAAATATTTTAGCTCCTATCAATCCTGCAGCAGCAGCAATCAAAGTCATGTTACCAACATGCTGCGATGCCTGCATCTTTTCTTCTACCCAAATAGGTTTTTCCAATTTCTCTTTTTCTTTATCACGGTATTTCATGTAAGCCGACAATGCCGCTCCCAACAAACCACCAATAATATTCCCTTCGGTAGATAATATGAATGCCTGTGTATTTTCAGTAAATGCTGAAAAATTTAAAGCAATAAATAACAATTTATAACCTATAAAAAAACCAATTACACCTGAAGTAATCAATTCCGCTTTTGTTGCTGCTTGACCTTTTAAAATTCTGTTCGAAGTAAATCCCAATAAACCTAATTGTTCCTTACGCTTCAGCTCCAATGCCCAAACATATGCCGCCAATAAAAAAGCAATGGCAACAAAAAAACCAAAACTTTGAATCATTTTAAGGAATGGTAAATCAAGTCCTATTAAATCTTTTACCGCGTAATAAAGTGATGGATACATATGTTTAAAATATGGACAAAGTTAAAATTATTCACAGATATCGAGTGATATCCCTTTTTTTTATTAATTTAGTGTATCAATAAGACAAAACATGAAAAAACGCCTACAAAGCTCCGCATTTTTACTACTAACTAGTTTTAGTTTACTTTCGCAAAACGCCATTTTTGATTGGGC
>JBIIOB010000161.1:0-5558 GCA_044337125.1 Bacteroidia bacterium | reverse complement strand
CCTATTCTTGATTTTCCTGATTATTCAGGCACCTAGCTTTGCACAAACAATGGTGCACAAAAATGCCCATGCACACAACGATTATAAAAATCACCATCCATTAATTGATGCCCTAAAAAATGGCTTTACAAGCATTGAAGCCGATGTATTTTTGATAAAAGGAAAATTGGTGGTGGATCATACCTATCCATTAATAAAGAAAAACAAAGACTTTGAAACGCTTTATTTAAAACCCTTACAAGAACTGGCTGCAAAAAACAAAGGACATATTATTGAAAATGATTCTACTTCCATACAATTATTGGTGGATATAAAATCAGAGGCGGCAACAACCTATGCTGCATTAAAAACACTTTTAGAAAAATACAAGGACCTACTGAGTAGTTATGAAAATGGTGTGTACCACGATCGTGCTGTAACAATTGTTTTGTCGGGCAACAAACCCTATCAGCAATCGAAAGATGAATTGATACGTAGAATGTTTATTGATGAAAGTTTATTGACTTGCAAAAAAAACAACTATGCAAAAGAGTTTGCTCCATTGGCAAGTACGCATTATAAGCATACACTCAATTGGAATGGCAGAGGAAAAATTGCCGTGCCAGTGGTAGATGCACTTGTAGAACTAGTTGAAACCGCACACAAACAAGACAAAAAAGTTCGTTTGTGGGCAGTACCAGAAAATGAATTGGTATGGGAACTTTTACTCGATTGCGGAGTGGATTATATCAGCACCGACAACCTGGAAAAACTGAATGCGTTTTTGAAAACAAGAACAAAGAACTAAAGTCCTTCAATAATTCTGTTTCTCAACTTAGCAGCTTTTTTATTTAATTCAATCAATTTTTTCTCATCCATCACTGTTCCTTCAAACTCTTTTTGCATCTCTTTTAATTCGGTGATTAAACTAGCAAAATAAGCATCTGATTTAAACTCTTCCAACAGTTTAATAATATTCTCTAAATGTAATTTTTGTTCCCAAATGGTAGCATACAATGCTTTGTTTGTTTCTGATTTTGGCTCATCTACAAATGTTTTTGTAGTTAAATACAATCCTTCTAACCAACTACCTGTAACTACCAAAGCTGCCATAGCCACACGCTCATTGCTTTTTAAAGTTTGGTCAACTTTGCTGTATGAATCGTACACTACTTTTGCCAATGAATCTTTATTGTCTTTGTACTTATTGTACTTATCCATCATCTCTTGGTTGAATGCTAATGGAATGCTTAAATCTTCGGCAAGTGTTTTTGTATTTTTAATATAAGAGCCAATTTGTTGAAATTGTTCATAGGTTACAGAATAAGCTAAATCGGCACCATACACACCCAAGTTAAATGCCTTTGCATTGAACTGATTGTATTTGGCAATATTTGCAACACCATTCATTGCTTTTTGGTTGAATCCAATTGCCGATGATTTTAATTTTTCCATCATTTCGAACGGAAATGGAATATTGCTGATAACCATGTCGTACTTAAACTGTGTGTATTCATCCACAGTACTTGTGTCTATTTTCTCAACAGCAGCAGAATCTGTTGTTTCAGAAATTGTTTGATTGTTGGTGTTTCCACAAGAAAAAATAAATGCAGTTGAAACGAACAAAAGACTGAAAGAAAGCGATTTAGACTTCATGGTAGTATGATTTATTTGACTACAAATCTAATTCAAAATGGGCTATTATCCAATAGCATTTCTTAGGAATGCTTACTGACTCTAATCATTTCCCTTTTACCGGGAGGGCCAGGCAATGTTTCCAAAACAAAACCTACTTTTTTTAAGGTTCGTTTTACTTCCCCTTTTGCACAATAGGTAACCAGCATTCCGCCCACTGCTGTTGCATTGTAGATTTTCTGAAAAATTTCTTCGGTCCACAATTCGGGTTGAACCCTTGGTCCGAATGCATCAAAATAGATTAAATCGTATTGTTTCGGAAAGGAAACTTCCTGTAAGGTATTTTTGATTTTTGTAAAATTAAAGCTGGGGGAAAGTGAAATTTTTGTTTCCCATTCCGATTCATGCATCTTCAAATAGCTAGAATGATAATCACTTGCATTTAATTCCTGCACATAATTTAATTCGTTCACCACCTCCATTTCCAATGGAAATGCTTCAAGTGTTGAGTAATCAATAACACGATTTGAAATTACATTTTCAATGAAAGTAAGCAAGGCATTTAAGCCTGTTCCAAAACCAATTTCTAAAATGGAAATATTTTTTTTATCGTTAAACTGACTTAAACCAGCTTGAAGAAAAACATGTTTACTTTCTTGAATGGCACCATGCACCGAATGGTAATGCTCGTCTAAATCCTTTAGAAACAAAGAATGGGAGCCATCGGCTGTTTTAATGAGTTCGGGTTTCATTAAGGTTTTTGAAATAGCTTATTGCTTTCATCAATAAAAGCTAACAATTCTGTTCTACCTGTTTTTTCTTCTGCCGATGTATAATACATCTCTGGCATAATTTCCCAAGTAGTTGCTAATTCGTTTTTATAATTTTTAAGATTGGCAGCAATTTTTGTTTTGGTAAGCTTATCCATCTTCGTAAACACCATCACGAAAGGAATTCCATTTTCGCCCAACCATTGAATAAATTCTAAATCTACTCGTTGTGGTTCCAAACGTGCATCAATCAATACCATCATGCACATTAAATTCGGACGATTAACAATATACTCTTTAATAAACTGATCCCATTTATCGCGTTTATCGCGTGATACTTGTGCATAACCATAACCTGGTAAATCCACCAAGTACCAATTTTGATTGATGATAAAATGATTAATCAATTGTGTTTTTCCTGGCTTGCCCGATGTTTTGGCCATGTCCTTGCGCATACACAACATATTTATCAAAGAGGATTTCCCAACATTTGATCTACCAATAAACGCATACTCGGGCAATACAGGTGCCGGACACTTGTTATAATCGGTATTGCTAATTACAAACTGGGCTGACTTAATATCCATACTTTAATAAATTGATTCGATTAATTCTAAATCCGATTTTCGAATCTATTTTTTATACGATGCTACGTGACGTTCTTTTTTAGAATCGTAAATATCAGCAATCGTTACCATAATTCCACTCTCTTCTACTTCACCAAAATGATCATTCATGGCTGTTCCAAAAAACTTCATGGTAGCCGATAAATTCATGTATGCATTTACCATTGGAGGAATGTTTTCACCCAATGCTCTTACATTTTGATTCAATACTTTATTCGCTTCTTTAAAATCCAAACCTTCAATTGATTTCATAAATTCCGAAACATCTGTTTTTAATCCCAATGGAGCAATTGGGCGAACCAATTTATCCTTATCAGGAAAGAAATGAGTTAGAAATGATAAAATCATATCACGCGCATGTGCATCAAAATCGGTGTACATAGTTACTTTACCGTAAAAATGTTTTACATCTGGATTATCAATTACAATTGCTCCCAAACCATCCCATAAATTATCCAATGAAAATAATCCTTTACGATTTTCCAAAGATGGTTGGTATTTTGGTTGAACAAATGAACGCCCCAACTCAATAGTTGATGGCACAAACTCTTTTACAAATTGATCGGAGAAGGTAAACAACTCGGTGGTTGCCACATGCACCACGCCATTAATAACAGGCGCTTCACCCAACTTAATGTAGCGGTAGCCACCCACAATTTCTTTCTCCTCTGGATTCCAAACGATTAATTGTTTGTAAGGAGAATCGGAAGTATCAAATTCATCAATATCAATTTCATGACCTGTTCCACCACCAGCCGCACGAAAGGTTACTTCGCGCAAACGTGCAATCTCACGCATCACATTTGGTGAATCATGATGCGTAATAATATAAATTTCATTGTTCCCATTATTGGCAACACGAACAAAACGTTCTTTGGTTAATTCAGCTGCTAACAGCTCTTCCGATACTGGTTGAATAATATCTTGCATACGAATATTATTTAGGAGTTTTGATTGTTTTTGATAGTTGGTAATAATTTGGATTTGTCGCCACTTTTTAACGCATACACATGCTCTTTCACTTTTGCCGACCAATATTCAGTTGGATGGTCGCTCGTAAATGTTTCCCATGATATTTGTTCTCCAAACGTAAATGTCAATGTTTTTCCACGCTGGCGATACATTTCATCCACCAAATAAAACATTTCGATGTTTGCTTTGATGCCTAACTTTTTTCTATAATAGGCTAAATTGTAAAAACGCTTTGAATTATTTCCTTCAATGTAAACAGGAACAATGTTCTTTTTATACTGAATGGCTTTTGCTATAAAACTTTTTTTCCAAACCAAATCTTCCACCACTCCTTTATCATTTCTGCGCGATACCAATCCTGCAGGAAAAATCAACAAACACTCATTCCCTGCATACACCTCTTCGAACTTACGTGCATAATCGCTGGAGTTTTTACCATGTTTATTCACTGGAACAAAAATAGGTGCATAGTTTTTCAAAGCCATTAACAAGTCATTCACAAAAAAGCGAATATCCGCACGGTAATCCGAAACAATTTTCATGAAGGTAATGCCATCCAATCCGCCCAAAGGATGATTAGCAGCCATAATAACTCCGCCTGATTTAACAATATTCTCTTCTCCGATTACTTTAAACTTTACCCCAAACTCTTCATAGGCTGCATTGGCAAAATCGACACCATGACGATGACGAGCTAAATAAATAGCTTTGTTCAGTTCTTCCTGATGCACAATCTTTTTGATGTAGCGCAATACAAAACCGGGCATAAATTTCAGCAACTTTGGATTTTTAGAAGCAATTGCTTTTTCCAGGTTGATAAACTTTTCGTTTTCGGGAACTATAAGATTTTCTCTATCTTCTGACATATGTTTTAAATGCTACTCGATATACTTCAAAAATAAGCAAATGTTTCTTAAAACAAATCTCATTTAATCCATAATACGAACATACTAATCAACAATATAAGACAATTTTGCTTTTTGGTATACTTCTTTTTTTATCCATTCGCGCATATTCACTCCCGTTTCAAAAGGACCATCAATAACAGCCATATTAACTAACCAAGCTGGAACACTACCACCTGGATTTACTAATAATTGGTATTCTACATTTACAAATCCACCTGGCAAAGGTGTAAGGGTCCATTTTGCTCTAAACTCCGTAATTCGAACATGATTTTTTTTATGAGGAATATAATCGGGTTTACAAGTTGAATTAATAGTAATGACCTTTGTTTTAAGATCCTGTGTTAACTTTACGTTTACCACAAAATCACGATTATCGGCAGGCCAAGGCGCTACCACCGTTTGGTGATGCATCAATTCGGTATCACTGATTTTCTTTAAAATTTCGGATTCACCACAACGATATACCCATTTGGTATAGCTTGGTCGGTCGTTGATTAAAGCAACCATTGCCGACAACGATGCTTTGTATTGAGCAACAGATTTTAATTCTTTAAACTTTGAGTTTTCGGCAATACGGGTGTAAACAGCAATTCCTTGCTCAAACTTTTGCAATTCCCAATCGTTCTGAACTGGAACTAATCCAACTAAGAAGCTAATCGCAATGATGC
>JBIIOB010000160.1:0-5571 GCA_044337125.1 Bacteroidia bacterium | reverse complement strand
AAACCTTCTCATCCGTAGTGAGACGCTCTATCCAGTTGAGCTACAAAACCTTCTTGCTTTAAAAGCGTTGCAAATATAGAAAAAAATGTTAAATCCAAATACGGAAATCGTTTTTTTCTTTTAAAATTCATCGGATTCCATTTCAATTGAATCCTCTAAATAGTAATACATTTGCAGAAATAACCAAAACCCTTATAACTATGCCTCCAATTTTAACAATCGTTATCATTATTTTTTGCGTATTGTTTATCCTACTTTCCTTTGTAACTGTGCAACAAGGAACTATTTCTGTAATTACCGTTTTCGGTAAATACCGCAGAATTTTGGAACCAGGATTAAACTTTAAAATTCCGTTTATTGAACGCGTTTACCGCAGAATTTCGATTCAAAACCGCTCTGTAGAACTTGAATTTCAAGCAATTACGGTCGATCAAGCGAATGTGTATTTCAAAGCCATGCTTTTGTACGCTGTAATCGATCAAAAAGAAGAAACCATAAAAAATGTTGCCTTCAAATTTATTGATGACAAAAATTTAATGCAAGCATTGATTAGAACAATCGAAGGTTCTATCCGTGGTTATGTTGCCAATAAAAAACAAGCAGAAGTTCTTTCTTCTAGAAGAGAAATTGTTGAATACGTAAAAGAACAAATTGATCAAGTGCTTGAAACATGGGGTTACCATTTGTTGGATTTACAATTAAATGATATCACATTTGATGAAGCAATCATCCGTTCAATGGCTCAAGTGGTTGCATCCAGCAACTTAAAAGCTGCTGCTGAAAATGAAGGACAAGCTTTATTGATTACAAAAACAAAAGCTGCTGAAGCAGAAGGAAATGCAATTAAAATTGCTGCTGAAGCAGAACGTTTGGCAGCACAATTGCGTGGACAAGGTGTTGCTTTGTTCCGTGAAGAGGTAGCAAAAGGGATGAGCCAAGCTGCAAAAGAAATGCAACAAGCAAACCTAGATACTTCTGTAATTTTATTTAGTATGTGGACAGAAGCAATCAAAAATTTTGCAGAGTATGGAAAAGGAAATGTTATTTTCTTAGATGGATCGAGTGATGGAATGCAACGTACCATGAAGGAAATGATGGCCATGAATACCTTAATGGACCCATCAAAAATGCCTCCTCCAACAGGTAAAAAATAATTAATCACATCCTACAAACAAAAAAGGTGAAGCAATTGCTTCACCTTTTTTTATTTAATTTATCCTACAATTAAAATTGTTTACGAGGACGTTTTTCTCTGCTAAAGTTTGACTTTCTATCGCCACCACCTGTTGAGCTGCTGCTTTTAGAAAAAGACTTTTCACCTGAAAATGATTTCTCACCTGAATAAGATTTTTTTCTATCGCCATAACCACCACGATCTCCTCTATCACTTCTTTCGCTTCTATCGCTGTTTCCGTAGCTTTTCTTTTCACCGTATCCACCACCACTGCTTCTACGATCTCCACCGTATCCGCCACGACTTCCACCACCAGATGAACGTCTGTCGCCACCACCATAGCTACCTCTACCTCTATCACGTGATCTTCCTTCTCCACCTTCTTTGCTTCCACGAGATTCGATACGAACTGCTCTGTTGTTGTAACGTTGATTTTTGAAAGTACCAGTTATGATTTCTGCTGCTTCTGATTTTACTTCAATAAATGAGAAGCTACTTTTCACTTCAACATTTGTAACTGAACTAGCATCAACACCTGAAACTTCAACAATAAAGTCTTTCAATGAATTTCTATCCAATTGATCCAATTCACCCAAATTGATAAACAACTTAGTGATACCTGGTGTGGATGAACGTTCTCCTCTTCCTGCACCAGCATTTAAATCTGGAGCATTTTTATAATAATCCAAGAAACGATTAAACTCTGTTGAAACAAAACGTTTGATAATATCTTCTTTACTTAAGTCTTTCAACTCATCGTAAATTTTCGGCATATATGCTTCAATTGCTGCTTCGTTTACTTCAACATTGTGTATTTTAGAAACAAGACTAAACAATTGTTTTTCGCATGCTTCAAAACCAGTTGGGATAGTACCTTGAATAAATTTCTTTTTGATAATTCGTTCAATGATTCTGATCTTACCAACTTCTTTCATATTGATGATACAAATAGAAACACCTTTTTTACCAGCACGTGCTGTACGACCAGAACGATGTGTATAGTTTTCTATTTCATCAGGCAAGTTATAATTGATAACGTGTGTTACATCATTTACATCAATACCACGAGCAGCAACATCAGTTGCAACAAGCATTTGAAGTGAACGAGAACGGTAACGTTTCATTACCTGATCACGTTGTGCTTGTGATAAATCACCATGCAATGAATCAGCACCATAACCATCTTTAATTAACGATTCAGCAATTTCTTGTGTTTCGATACGTGTACGACAGAATACGATTGCAAAAATATCAGGGTTTGAATCTGCAATACGTTTTAATGCTGCGTATTTATCACGTGCTTGAACAACATAATAAATATGTTCAATATTATCGTTACCTTGATTTTTAACACCAGCAGTGATTTCAACTGGGTTTTCCATGTAGTTTTTAGAAATACGCAATACTTCATCTGGCATAGTTGCAGAGAATAACCATGTATTTTTTTCTTCTGGAGTTTGTGATAAAATAGTATCCAAATCTTCTTTGAATCCCATGTTTAACATTTCATCTGCCTCATCCAATACCGCATAACGTACATTGGTTAAGTTTACTCTTCTACGATCGATCATATCGTTCAAACGACCTGGAGTTGCAACAACAATTTGTGCACCTCTTTTAATATCGCGTGATTGATTGTCAATACTCGCTCCACCGTATATTGCAACGATGTTTGCACCATCAATAAATTTTGTGTAGCTCTGTAAATCGCGTGTGATTTGCATACACAATTCGCGTGTTGGACAGATGATTACTGCTTGTGTATCACGAGATGTGAAATCCACTAAGTGTGTTAACGGTAAACCAAATGCAGCTGTTTTACCAGTACCTGTTTGAGCTAATGCTACAAGGTCGGTATTACCTTCTAATAATACAGGAATTACTTTTTCCTGGATTGGAGTTGGACTTTCAAAGCCCAATTCTGTTACTGCTTTAACAATAGCATTGTTAAAGCCTAACGCTTCAAATTTGTTCATTAAGTATGAATTAAGTTAATATTACAGTTGTCAACTTACTAGGAAGTATGTGTGAGTTGAATCGGACAACTGATGTATAAGGAGCTCGCCATCATTGTAATTGAGCTATTTTCGGCAATGTATTTCCAGTTGGTAATTCGTCTCAGCAAAAATCCCATTTTGACTAAAACCGCTGCAAAGATAATCAAATATTTTATAAAACGCTCATTTTTATTTAAATAGCATCATTGATGCATCCAAAAATCAGTCAATTTTGCATTTAATTCTTTTACAACTTCTTCCTTAGAACGCTCTAGCACCAAGGTTTTATTCACTTTTACCATAAATGGAAAAGGAGGCTTTAACTGAACATAATTTTTATCTTTAACAATGAATGCATCAATACCTGTTGTTTCACTTTCATCAAACTCTCCAACTAAAAAATCTGCACTCGTAAAAGTTGAATCAATTTCAAATTCAGAATTGAATAAACAACCTGCAGTGTTTCCATTTTTAACTTTTGTTGAATTATTAGAATAAAAAAAGTAGACTTTACAAAATGTAAATTGTGATTTGAAAGCAGCAATAATTTCTTTGTTCTTATTTAACTGCTCTTCTTTAATCTTTTCTGCTTCTGCAGTTTTGCCTTTTTTAAGATAGGCATTGATTAAATTTTCGGATGTTTTTAAACGAACCAATAAAGCACCATTCTTTAAAAGTTGAATGTTTTGATTGGCTGTATTCTTTTTTGACTGTGCTATGGACGACAAGTCTACAAAAAGAAATAGAAGAAGTGATATAAATGCAATACGTTTCATTCAAAAAAAAAGCAGGCCTATAAGCCGGGTTCTGTCGTGTCCTATCATTTATCTAGCCCTTCCGTCACCAGAAGGATCAAGCAACCTACCCTCCGAAATTGAGCGAGCAGCCCTCACGCTTCGGTTTATTTGGTCTTTCAACTCCCAAGGTTTACCCGCTACCACTGTTGCCAATGTTAGCCGTGAGCTCTTACCTCACGTTTTCACCCTTACCTTTTCGCAAGCGAAAAGGCGGTATAGTTCTCTGCGGCACTTTCTGTCCCTATTGCAAGCAATAAGGCCTTCCTGTTAGGAAGTGGGATGCTCTGTGTTGCCCGGACTTTCCTCTCCTCTTCCAATAAAGGAAAAGCAGCGATAGAACGGCCTGCTGTGCAAAGGTAATTAATATTTGATTGATAGTACTGTTTATTCGGTAGAGCCTTCAACTGATGATATAAAACAGAATGTTATTAGTTAATGAATAACAACCTCTGTGGCGCCAAACCCATATTTACTATAGCTTCCATCGTAAAAACGCATATTGGAACTCGTTAACAATGAACGAACTTCTTGTTTTAAGCGTCCATTACCAACTCCATGTATTACGATTAACTTTCTACAATGCTCATTAATGGCAGTATCCAATGCTTGTTGAAAATGACGTAATTGAATTTGAATAATTTGCGCATTGCTCATTCCACTGTAATCATCCATCAACTCCTCTATGTGCAAATCAATCTCCATCTCTTGATTGGAACTGTTTTTAGTATGAGGCTTTGATACTTTTTTTGATTGAATGTGTTGTTGTTTTTGAATAAACAATTTTGATAAATCAATTGATTTTGCTTCTGGATTATCAAAAAACAATTCTTCTCCCAATCTCGAAATTGGCATAATTAAAGCCTTTTCTGGGATAAATGTATTTTCTACAAAAACATTCTCTTTGTAAAGCTTCGGTTGCTTTATTTTAATAATCTCCGAAACGGGTGCTTGATGCTCAAAGTCGGTTGCATTATAAAACAAAACATCTACTTTTAATGTCGTGTATTCATCCAGCTTTTTCTTCGATATGGTTTCAATTAATTTGGATTCAAATGCTTTTGCTTCCCCTTTTTCAATTAATCGGTATCCACTTGATAGCAATGATGAAACACAATACAAAACATCGTATTCGGAATGATTGATGAACCATAAATTAAAGTCAGAATAGCTGATATCACGCGTATTTTCGGGTGTAAGTCCCAAATAAATACCTTCTTGAACTTTTTTACGCTCAGCAGATTTAGAAACAATAGGAACTTGAACCAAAACAGGTTCTTCCTTTTTAATATTAATAGGAGCTTGTGATTGATCGTAAATGGCAACCAATTCAGAAATTGTAAATGGAAGTTCAAAGCCATCTTCAATAGTAACACCAACAGTGGTTTTGTTTATTATTTTAGAAACAACTCCATCCCCCTTTTCATTTAAAAACCGAACCTTATCTCCTATATTGAATTTCATGCTACAAAGCTAATGATTTATAATTCAAGTTCGAAAGCGCCCGATTCGGTAACATCATAAAACGGTTGATGGATTGCCAAACACTCCTTTTTCCAAGCATTTATTTTTGTCAATGAATTGGATGAATCAAAAATTAATTGTT
>JBIIOB010000159.1:0-5592 GCA_044337125.1 Bacteroidia bacterium | reverse complement strand
AGTGGTGGTGGACCGCCCTATTCATATGCATGGACAGTAGTTTCAGGAAGTGATACCTTGTCACCAACAAATGGCAATCCTACAAATTTGATTGCAAATACAAATGGTACCTATCAAATTATTATAACAGATGTGTGTGGAAACACTCAAAATGATCAAGTAAATGTGATTGTAGAAGGTAGTTGTGCCTTGAGCATTCCAAATGTAATAACGCCAGATGGAACTGGTCCTTCACAAAATGAAACATTTTATGTGGCTAACCTTGAAAAATATCCTAATGTATCTTTAGCTGTTTATAATCGTTGGGGAAATAAAATTTACGAAAGCTCAGATTATAAAAACAACTGGAATGGTGGTGGACAGGCAGATGGAACCTATTATTATGTTTTAACAGTTCCTTCATCTGGGCAAGTTGTTGCAAAAACAAATCCAACACCTGTTACAGAAAGTTACAATGAGAGTAAAGAAGAAACAACAAAAGTATTTGCTGGATTTTTTCAAATTGTACGATTAAAATAAATCGCATTTGCGAGTTAAAAAATGAGGATTAAACAGTGTCTCATATTACTATTTTTAACTCTACTAAGTTTTAAAAATTTCGCTACTCACATTGTGGGTGGCGAAATTTATTATGACTGCCTTGGTAACAATAATTATAAAATCACCTTAAAAGTTTATCGCGACTGCTATTTAGGACAAGTAGGCTTTGATGACCCAGCAACAATTTTCATTTTTGACAACAATGGTGTTTTTGTTGACAGCGTTCAAATGCCATTGCCCACACCAGTAGTTTTACCCATTACCATAAATAATCCTTGTTTTGTTCCTCCAACAGATGTATGTGTTGAAGAAGTAATTTATGAAACAACAATTAATCTGCCTCCTTCTGCAGGAGGTTATAACATTACCTATCAACGTTGCTGTAGAAATGGTTCTATTTTAAATATTATTGACCCAGGAAATGTTGGTTCAACTTACATGACGCATATTCCTGATCCAGGTTTGGCGATATGCAATAGTAGTGTTCGATACAATTATTTTCCACCCATATTTTTATGTGCTAATGTGCCATTAATCTTTGATCATTCAGCAACAGATCCAGATGGCGATTCTATTTTTTACCAATTTTGCGATCCTTATCTTGGCTTAGATCCAAGCTGTCCTTGGCTAGGTCCGCAAGGAGCAGCATCTGGATGCCCTGCTATCGGTAATCCTCCTCCTTTTTCTTTCGTCCCTTGGTTTGCGCCTTATAATGGCAGCTACCCAATGAGTTCATCACCCGCAATGGCTGTAAATTCAACAACGGGATTAATGACTGGAACGCCTGACATGATTGGGCAATGGGTAGTAGGAGTTTGTGCATATGAATACAGAAATGGTGTTTTAATCAATACAAATAAAAGAGACTTTCAGTTTAATGTAGTTAATTGTCCAGGCTTACCAGTTGCATCCATACCGCAACAACAAACATTTTGTTTTGGATACACGGTTAATTTTTCTCAAACAAGTTTAAATGCATTTAGCTATCAATGGAATTTCGGAGATCCAACTACTCTATTAGACACATCATCAATTCAATCACCAACCTATACTTATCCTGCTCCAGGAAATTACAATGTAACACTCATTATTAATCCAGGAACCTTGTGTGCTGATACTGCAATAAATACATTTAATATACAACCGTTACTTGATCCAAATTTTATTTCGCCTCCAGGTGAATGTATTTATGAAAATAGTTTTGATTTAACAGCAGCGGGTGCATTTATGGGCAATGGAACATTCACTTGGAATTTTGGACCGAATGCAATACCAAATACCAGTAACGCCCAAAACCCAACAAATATAGTTTTTGATTCAGTCGGAGTTTATTCGGTTACACTCACCGTGAGTGAAAATGGATGTACCGAAACGTATACTTCTACTATTGAAGTGTACCCAAAACCTATTGCTGACTATGGATTAGCTACTGCGTTAGCCTGCGATTTACAGCCTGTTCAGTTTATCGATAGTTCGTTAGCTACTACCCCACTCACATATGCTTGGACATTTGGTGATGGCAGCACCTCTTCTGAACAAAACCCCTCTCATTTGTATCCAGCAATCGGAAATTACCCAACGAGCTTAATTGTAGCAAACAGCTATGGTTGTAAAGACACCTTTGCATTACCATCACCTTTGGGTGTTTATCCATCGCCCGTAGCTGGTTTTAGTGCCACACCGCTAGACACTTCCATCTTTCATCCATTAGTAACTACATTCGACCAAAGCTTAGGTGCAACCAGTTGTTTTATTTCTTATGGCGATGGTTGGTCGAGTAACAATTGTGATACCTCCCATAATTATTCTGCACCAGGCACCTATACACTCATGCAAATTGTAACGAATGCCAATGGTTGTAAAGACACGGCTTATTTGGATGTAATCATTCGCCCTGAATTTTTATTTTGGATTCCAAATGCATTTACACCAAACAACAATGGCTTAAACGATGTGTTTAAGCCAGTTATATTAGGAGTTCATAATTATGAATTTTTAATCTTTGATCGTTGGGGTGAACAGATATTCAAAACCAACGATATGAATGAAGGATGGAATGGATTCTTCAAAGGCCGATTGTGCACCAACGATGTATTTGTTTACAAGATTGTATTCAGAGATGATGTAGACAATTTAGATCATCAATACATTGGACGCGTTACACTCGTTCGCTAATTATTTTCCCATCAACAATTTAAATCCTTTTCCGTGTACGTTTATCAATTCAACAGAAGTATCTTCTTTTAAATACTTACGAAGTTTTGCAATGTACACATCCATGCTTCTTCCATTAAAATAATTATCATCGTTCCAAATTGTTTTTAATGCAAAGTTACGATCCAACACATCGTTTGCATGCAAGCACAACAACTTTAACAATTCCGCTTCCTTGGTTGTAAGCTTTTGCTGCGCTCCTTTCAAGTCAAGCACTTGGTGCTGATAATCAAACTTATATTTACCAATTTTAAATTCCGATTGATCCGAATTTTTAACTGCTTTGCTTTCTGTTCGTCTTAAAATTGCTTGCAAACGCATTAGCAATTCTTCCATGCTAAATGGTTTTGTAATGTAATCATCAGCCCCAACTTTAAATCCTTCAATTGCATCTTCCTTCATGGATTTAGCAGTAAGGAATACAATGGGAATATTTACATCAATTGCACGAATTTCTTTTGCCAATGTAATTCCATCTTTTACTGGCATCATCACATCCAAAATACAGATATTGAATTTATCTTTTGAAAAAACATCATAACCTTGTTTGCCATTCACAGCAAGCGTAGTAGCATACCCTTTTGCATCGAGGTATTCTTTTAATAGATTTCCTAAATTAGGATCATCTTCTACCAATAAAATTTTTGTTTTTTCCATGATTGTATGTTATAAATTATTTTCTAAATTAAATGGTAAGAACACTGTAAATACAGAGCCTTTTCCCAATTCACTTTCTACACTTATCGAACCTTCGTGTTTTTCTACTACTGCTTTTACATAACTCAAGCCTAAACCAAATCCTTTAACATTGTGAATATTCCCAGTTGGCACACGATACATGGTATCGAAAATTCGTTTTTGATTGTCTTTGCTAATTCCTATTCCATTATCTTGAACAGAAATAAAGACACCTGTATCATCATTTTTTGTTGTAATTTTTATTTGCGGCTTTTCGGCAGAATACTTTAATGCATTATCAATCAAATTAAAGATAATGTTGGTTACATGCACTCTATCGGCATGAATGATAAATTGCGTGGCATTTAAATATTTTTCAATAATACCTTCTTTATTCTCCACTTGCAATTTAATATTGGTAATGGTTTGTTCGATTAAGGTATGAATGTCGATTTGCTGAATTTTCAATTTAAACTGTCCTTTGTCCAAAATAGCCGTTTGCAAAATATTCTCTACCAATAAACTCAAACGTTTGTTTTCATCACCAATCATTCGCACATAATTGCTTACGCGCTCGGGCGACTTCTCAACTGAATTATCGCTCAACACTTCGCATGCTAAAGAGATGGTAGATATAGGCGTTTTAAACTCATGCGTCATGTTACTGATAAAATCATTTTTAATTTCCGACAATTTCTTTTGTTTAAAAATGGTGGAGATGGTATAATAGAAAGAGAATATAAGCGCAATCATAAAGGCTACTGAAATCAACAACAAAAACCACATGGAGCTGAGTATATAGCGTTTTTGATTGGTGAAGGAAACAGAAAGGAATTGCGGCTTGATAAAAATATTATCGGGTGAAAGATTTACTTTATAAGGTGATTGATAAATTTTTCGTTCTCTTTCCGACAATGCACTTGCATCGCTAGGCGGATTTTTAGTGGCGGTAATTCCAAAAACATAATCCGCTGAAACGCCTTTTTCCATCAACTCAACTCGTAAAATAGAATCGATAAGCAGTGTATCAATTTTTTTATCATAATCATTATATACATTGATACTTACCAATTCATCAAATATATCATTCACCATATTTGATTTATTAGCAAACCAACGGTCGTTTAAATCGGTAGAATCCATTGGATGCAACATAGGGCCTTCCGCTTCTACTCGAGCATCCAATTCTTTAGAAGATGTATCGGCCGAGAAATTCTTTTCTCTTGACTTTTTTACAACCACACCATTGGAATCGGAAGTAAACTCTTCTACTATTTTTACATTCAATTTATTTTTGGGAAGTTGATAGGAGAGTTTATCGCCTAATGAATCTGAAACCAAACTTGGCTTGTTTCCAGAAAGATCAACCGTTGTATAATAACGAATCCCTTGCTTACGAAAATTGAATTTTTGAGTGATTTTTGCAGCAGCTTTAAACTTTTCTAAACGATACACCACATTGTTCAATGCCTCATTTACACTTTGCTCAAAACGATCTTCACCCAATGAAATAGCATTGTTTACCCAATATACTTGAATAGTAATCAAGCCGATTAGGGCTAAACTTGCCATCATTGTAATTATTTTTATGTTGCTTTTATTCATAAATACCTCGCAAAAATAAGTCATTCGACTCTAAGACTCATGTACTTAACATAATTTAACAGGCATTAACAGCCGATTAACAGGCTTCCAATTAAATCTGTAATATGTTTGCCCAAGAAATTTGTTGCAACCAAATTTAATACTATTAAAAACGATTTAAACTTAAAAACATGAAAAACTTATACAACAAAGCCTTAGGAGCATCCCTACTCATAGCAATTGCGATAACTGGAATTGCATGTGGACAAAATGCAAAAGTAAAAACCATTACCATCATCAATGGCGATACAACCGTTTCTGAAAAAACAATTGGAACCGATGAAATTGCGGAAATCGAAAAACAAATAACAATGGTTGTTTCGGAAGATGGAAAAGCTGGCGACAAAAAAGTAATTAAAAAAATAATCATTAATGGAGATGGGCACGAAGGAAAAGACGAAATGGCTTTTGCTTTTAGCAACAGTTCTGAAAAGAATGAGGAGGTTGAAGTGGTTTCTGATGAAAACGGAAAAACTACTACCAAAATAATTGTAAAAGGTGATGGAAAGGAAGATG
>JBIIOB010000158.1:0-5606 GCA_044337125.1 Bacteroidia bacterium | reverse complement strand
TTACGAGCATGTAAGCGTACACTAGAAAAAGGGGATAAATTGCTTATTCGTAAAGCCTTTGATATTTCATTGGAGGCACATAAGGATATGCGTAGAAAATCGGGAGAGCCGTACATCTACCATCCAATTGCTGTTGCCCATATTTGTGCTGAAGAGATTGGATTAGGTACAACATCAGTTGTTTGTGCATTATTGCATGATGTGGTGGAAGATACAGATATGACATTGGATGATATTCAAGGTCTTTTTGGCGAAAAAGTTGCAAAAATCATTGATGGACTAACAAAAATTTCTGGTGTTTTTGACCAAGGAAATGGTACTTCATTGCAAGCAGAAAATTTCAGAAAAATGTTGCTAACACTTTCTGAAGATGTTCGTGTAATACTTATCAAACTTGCGGATAGGCTACATAACATGCGTACACTGGAAAGCATGAAGCGCGACAAACAACTAAAAATTGCTTCTGAAACGCTTTATTTATATGCACCACTTGCCCATCGTTTGGGCTTAAATGGTATGAAAACTGAGCTTGAGGATTTAGGCTTAAAGTATACAGAACCTGATGTGTATGATGATATTCAACAACGATTAAAACAAGGTGAACCTGAGCGTAAAAAATTTATAGCAAAGTTTATTGAGCCTATAAAAGATATATTGGCAGAACAGGGCTTAAATGCTAAAATTATTGGTCGTCCCAAATCGATTTATTCAATCAATAATAAGATTAAAACAAAGGGCGTAGCTTTTGAAGAGATTTTCGATTTGTTTGCTATCCGAATTATAATCGATACCATACCTGATAAAGAAAAGTCAGATTGCTGGAGAGTATATTCTATTGTTACCGACTTTTATCATCCTAGTCCGGAACGCTTGCGCGATTGGATTTCAACTCCAAAAGCAAATGGTTATGAGAGTTTGCATACCACTGTAATGGGACCAGAAGGTAAATGGGTGGAAGTGCAAATTCGTACGGTGCGCATGGATGAATTAGCTGAAAAGGGATATGCAGCACATTGGAAATACAAGGACAGTGCAAACGAAAATCAATTAGATGATTGGATTCGTAAAATCCGTGAAATACTTGAAAATCCACAAGAAAATGCACTTGAATTCCTTGATGATTTTAAATTAAATTTATTTGCAGAAGAAATTTTTGCCTTTACTCCAAAAGGAGAAATGAAAACTTTACCGATAAATGCAACAGCTCTCGATTTTGCATTCGACATACATACCAAAGTTGGTGAAAAGTGCATTGGCGCAAAGGTAAACCACAAATTGGTGCCACTCAGCTATAAATTAAAAAGTGGTGATCAAGTAGAAGTGCTTACTTCTAGTAAACAAATGCCAAAAGAAGATTGGTTAGGCTATGTAGTTACTGCACGTGCAAAAGCAAAAATTAAGAATGCACTTAAAGAAGAGCGTAAACGAATTGCAGATGATGGTAGAGAAATGTTGGAACGTAAATTCAATCATCTAAAAATCGATTTTACGGTTCAGAACATTAATGAGTTGGCAAATTATTTTAAACTCCCAAGTAGTCAAGAATTATTTTACAGAATTGCTGTTGGAAATATCGATGTAAAACACCTTAAAGATTTCCGACAAGAACATGGCAAAATTGTTCATAAATCGGGCGAGATTAGCAAAAAGCAGGAACATCATAAAACCTTGGAACAAATTGTATCCGAAACACGTGGTAAATCCGATATGCTTGTTATTGGTGAAAACTTGCAGAAAATTGATTATAAACTTTCACCCTGCTGCACTCCTATTCCAGGTGATGATGTATTTGGATTTGTTACAATTAACGAAGGAATCAAAATTCACCGTGTAAACTGTCCGAATGCATTGCAATTGCTTGCAAATTATGCATACCGAGTTGTTAAAGCAAAATGGACAAGCCAAGAGTTAATTTCTTTCTTGGCAGGAATTAAGATAACAGGAATTGATGAATTAGGTTTGGTAAACAATATAACAAAACTGATTTCCAATGAGTTAAATGTAAATATGCGTTCAATCAGTTTTGATACCAATGATGGTACATTCGAAGGAACAATCATGGTATTTGTACAGGATACCACCCATTTAACCGAATTAATGAAAAAACTGAAAAAAGTGAATGGTGTATTAACAGTTACACGAATTGATAGCAGTAATTAAATTGATTTTGCAAGGTGGCTAAAAAACTACCACTTTGCGAACTCAACCATTTGTTTTTCAATCACTTTCAACGTATTCTCTTCTACTAATTCCCCTTCTGCATTCATTAGTGTTAATACACTTGAAATTGGCAACTTATTGGGATGAACATGCATCCCCAAATAGTTCAAAATACCCGTTAAATGGTCCATTCCTCTTAAATTGCCTGCTCTACCGCTTGCTACTCCTGCCAATGCCACCTTTTTTCCTCTGTTCAAGTCAGGATGAATGGCATCCAAAAAGATTTTTAATATTCCAGGAAAACTACCATTGTATTCGGGTGCAATGATCACAAACTTTTGAACTGGGATAATGTATTCTTCCAACAATTGTTGAAAGCTTTCGGAACGTTTATTAAAAACTTCATTAAATGCAATATCCAATGGTACCTGCTCAAGGGTTAATAATTTACAAGTAAGTCCCTGTTTTTCTAACAGTTGAGCATATTTTTTACTTACCTTAAAGGTATTGCTATTGGGTCTATTGGTAGCGGAAATGATCGTTATCATCAATTAATATTATTAACAAAAAAGTGTTTAAAAATCCATAATAAGTTTTAATGCTTAAAAATCGTAAAAAAGACTAATTTTAGTCCTCTTTAAAAGCAAAAGTACGAATTAAGATTTATTATGAATATAACATATTACGGGCATTCTTGTTTTGGGGTGGAAGTAAATGGTAAAAATATTTTATTTGACCCATTTATTACTCCAAATGAATTAGCAAAAAACATTGATGCAACAAATGTAAAAGCGGATTATATCTTAATCTCGCATGGGCATGAGGACCACATTGCTGATGCAATTAGCATTGCTAAACGTACAGGCGCTAAAGTGGTTTGTAATTGGGAAATACACTCTTGGCTTAATTCAAAAGGAATAACCAATACACACCCAATGAATATTGGTGGTAAATGGAAATTTGAATTCGGAAATGTAAAATGTGTATCAGCTGTGCATTCTAGCAGTTTACCAGATGGCACCTATGGTGGAAATCCTATGGGATTTATCATTGAAGCAGCTGAAGGTAATTTTTATTATGCTGGAGATACGGCACTTACGTATGATATGAAATTAATTGGTGACTACCGAAGCATTAACTTTGCATTTTTACCAATTGGTGATAATTTCACAATGGGGGTTGACAATGCTATAATTGCCGCTGAATTTATCAAATGCAGAAAAATTATTGGAATGCATTACGATACATTCGGATATATCAAAGTGGATAAAGAACAAGCAATTAAAAAATTTGAAAATGGAGGTAATACACTTACCCTTTTCAATATTGGAGAAACGAAAGAATTTTAAGAACGATTATACTAAAAAACAGGGATGGGAAAAATAATAGCAATAGCAAATCAGAAAGGTGGGGTTGGAAAAACAACAACAGCAATTAATCTTGCAGCGAGTTTAGCTGTATTAGAATTCAAAACTTTATTAATAGATGCCGATCCACAAGCAAACTCTACTTCAGGTGTTGGGTTTGACCCAAAAAATGTAAAAACAGGAATTTATGAATGTATCATCGATGGAGTAAATCCAAAGGATATCATTCTTCAAACAGAAACACCAAACTTGTTTTTGTTACCTGCGCACATTGATTTAGTTGGTGCCGAAATAGAAATGATTAATTTACCTAATCGTGAAAAAATGATGAAAATGGCTTTAGAGCCTATCAAAAATGATTACGATTTCATTATAGTGGATTGTTCACCTTCGCTTGGATTAATTACAGTGAATGCACTTTCTGCTGCTGATTCAGTTATTATCCCAGTTCAATGTGAGTATTTTGCATTAGAAGGATTAGGGAAATTATTAAACACCATCAAAATTGTTCAATCACGATTAAACCCTGACTTAGCAATAGAAGGTATTTTATTAACCATGTACGATATGCGTTTACGCTTAAGCAACCAAGTGGTTGAAGAAGTAAAAACACATTTCCAACAAATGGTTTTTGATACCATCATTCAACGCAATACAAAACTTGGTGAAGCGCCTAGTTTTGGCCAAAGTATTATTATGCACGATGCAAGCGGAAAAGGAGCAATTAACTATTTGAATTTAGCTCGTGAAATCCTACAAAAAAATGGCTTGACTCGTTTGAATGATTCAGAGAAATTCATAAACATAGAGGATAATTAAGATAGAACTACTAAGATTGATTCAATAAATTAAAGAACATGTCTACAAAAAGAAACGCATTAGGAAAAGGATTAAGTGCATTGTTGGAAAATGCAAATACAGATATCACCAATACTCGTCTAGAGGGAGATACCAAACTTGTTGGTTCTGTTTCAACCATTGAAATTTCAAAAATTGAAACCAATCCTTTTCAACCTAGAACACAATTTGATGTTGATGCATTGAATGAATTGGCTGGATCAATTAAAGAACATGGAATTATTCAACCTATTACTGTTCGTAAATTAGGATATGATAAATACCAATTAATTTCAGGTGAAAGACGTTTTAGAGCTTCTCAAATAGCTGGATTAACTTCAGTTCCTGCATACATTCGTATTGCCAATGACCAAGCAATGTTAGAAATGGCTTTGGTGGAGAATATCCAACGTGAAAATTTAGATGCAATCGAAGTTGCAATTAGTTACAAACGTTTAATTGATGAATGCAGTTTAACTCAAGAACAACTTTCGCAAAAAGTAAGTAAACAACGCTCCACTATAACTAACTATTTACGATTATTAAAATTACCAGTTGAAATACAACTTGGTATTCGTGAAGGTGATATTACCATGGGCCATGCACGTGCACTTATTAATATCGAAGATCCCGATAAACAATTAGCAATTTACCAACAAATTGTATTAAATGATTTATCGGTACGTGATGTAGAAGATATTGCAAGAGGTGCTAAATCAGAAACAGCTACAACTACCTCAAAATCAAAAACAGATAAAAAAGAAACAGTTAAAACTGCTTTGTCATTTGAACAAAAACAAGTGCTAGATGATTTAAGAGCTGTATTCAATGCAAAAGTATTAATAAATAAGGATGAAAAAGGAAAAGGAAAAATTGTAATTCCTTTTAAATCTGATAACGATTTAAAACGCATTCTTGACTTACTGGATGCCTAATTTTATTCTATACCACTGTACTAAAAACAGGTTATTTCAATGCTTCATTGGAATAACCTTTTTGTTTTTTATGTCAACCAATGCAATTGCTCAAGTTGCTGATACTTCAAAAAAAACAATTACTGTCAACGATACATTAAAAAGCATAAAAAAAATAGATAAACCACATTCACCAAAAAAGGCTGCTTTATTTTCAACGGTATTGCCTGGATTAGGACAAGCATACAATAAAAAATATTGGAAAATTCCAATTGTTTATGCAGGATTTGCAGGATTAGGTTATGCATTTTCCATAAATCAAACAAAA
>JBIIOB010000157.1:0-5612 GCA_044337125.1 Bacteroidia bacterium | reverse complement strand
TATTAGAAGATTTTAAATATTCAAAAGAGGAATTAAAACTATGAAATGCTTCTTTAGTAGATTCACACTTCGCAAGATATTTAACTATATTTTCACATGAGTTCAAATACCTTTTAATTTCGCTTTGTTTACTATTCCTTATATTGACTAATTTTTTAAATCCATCTTCTTCAATAGACTTGGATGCTATATAATAACCAAATATTGCAACAAGGCTCATTGCAAAAAGAGCAATAAATAGTAAAAGAATAGTTAATTTGTATTTTATCTTCATAAATTGCGAAAGTAATCCACTCAAAAAAACCCTATCAAATAGTGTTCAAATGTTTTTGATTCTCAATTTTAATAAATTAAACATTCCACTAAGATACTAAAATATCGAAAGCCCACTAACAACAATCCCTTTTCAAAATCAAAAAAATTAAAATCCTATAAACAAATAAACTATATAATTGTGTAAATCTTCAGCATAAAGTGGACTAGTTTTAATCAAATATAAGAGAGTGTTTCCAATAAATAAATCAATAAATTTATATAACCATGGAAACAAAGAAAAAACAAACCACCGAGAATTTCATCAAAGAGATTCGCAGAAAAACTAGAAGAGTATTTAGTTCAGAACAAAAAATCACAATTGTAATGGAGGCTTTGCGGGCAGAGATGTCAGTATCAGAGCTATGCAGAAAGTATTCCATTCAGGAATCACAATTCTACAAATGGAACAGAGAGTTTTTAGAAGCAGGTAAAAAGCAATTATCTGGTGATACAACCAGGGAAGCAACGAGCGATGAAGTTTCTGATTTAAGAAAAGAAAATCAACGTTTAAAAGAAATGGTTGCAGATTTGGTACTTCGGTATGACATCGTAAAAAAAAGCTTGTCCGCGCTGGATTAACTGTAAAATATAAAAAGTACATGAGATTTACAGCATCCGAAAAACAAGAGATCATTCACATTGTGGATCGTTCAGAAATTGGTGTGAATAAAACGCTAAAAGAAATCGGTTTGAATAAAAGCACTTTTTACAATTGGTATAAAGCTTATTCAGACTTTGGCATTGATGGTTTAGCGCCCAATCAGCGTTGTTCTAACAGACAGTGGAATACTATACCGCAAGAACAAAAAAACTTGGTTATAGAGCTTGCATTAGAGTTTCCACATTTATCATCAAGAGAACTTGCATTTAAATTAACTGATGAACAACAAATTTTTATTTCAGAATCAAGCGTGTATAGAATTTTGAAAGCAAGAGGTTTGATAACAGCTCCTGCACATATTTTTCTTTCTGCAGCAGATGAATTTAGTAAGAAGACTAGTTTTGTTAATGAAATGTGGCAAACTGATTTTACTTATTTTAAAATTGTTGGTTGGGGTTGGTATTATTTAAGCACCGTTTTAGATGATTACAGCCGATATATTGTTCATTGGGAGTTGTGTGCTGGGATGAAGGTTGAAGATGTAAAAAGAACTGTTGATAGAGCGATTGTAAAAGCAAAAATTGTAACCAAACAGCGCCCAAAATTATTATCAGATAACGGCTCATGTTATATTGCTTCTGAACTAAAAAATTATTTGAAAGATAATTATGATATGGATCAAGTACATGGAAGACCTTTCCATCCTCAAACACAGGGCAAGATTGAACGATATCATAGAACAATGAAAAATGTTGTGAAGCTCGATAATTATTACTGTCCGGAAGAGTTAGAATGCGCTTTAGAGAAATTTGTTAATACTTACAACAATGAAAGATATCATGAATCATTGCAAAATTTAACTCCTGATGATGTAAATTGTGGTCGTGGTGAATTGATTTTAAAGGAAAGAGCACGAATAAAACAAAATTGTATTAGTAGCAGAAAAATGGAATACGAAAAATTAAAATTGAAAAACAGAAAAAATAACTTAGCTTTGAATTAACAATAAACACTCCTTAATGAAAAGTTCAAATTACTTTGAAGACATACAAAATTCGGATTGTGAATGACCAAACAAACCGATAGAAAAAAATAATATGAAAAGGTAGTTTTTCAAGTAGACGTTTTATATAACAAATATAAAAAAAGTCCCGACAAATCGGGACTTTCTTCAATCTATTATAAGGTAGCCTAATATTTCCAAAGTACTTGTAATTGTTCTTCGAAACGTGCTTTTGGTAAGAAGTTCCATTCCAAATCAGCATTCATAGGAACAGGAGTATCCAAGCTCGCTGAACGAACAACTGGAGCATCTAAATTTTCAAAACAGTTTTCGGAAATAACTGCAGCTAATTCTCCACCTAATCCACCAACCAACGTATCTTCATGTAAGATAATGGCCTTACCTGTTTTCATAACTGATTTTAGGATAGCTTCTTTATCAAAAGGCAATAAAGTTCTTAAATCAACTAAATCTGCTGAAATTTCAGGGTATTTATCCAATACTTCTAGTGCCCAATGAACCCCAATACCATAAGTAATAATACTTACATCATTTCCTTCACGAACTAAATTAGCTTTACCAATAGGGACTGTAAAGTAATCATCAGCAACATCCTCTGTTACGCTACGATACAATGCTTTTTGCTCAAAAAACATAACAGGATTTGGATCTTCAAAGGAAGCCAATAACAATCCTTTGGCATCACTTGGAAATGCAGGATAAACTACTTTTAAACCTGGAGTATGTGTAAACCAAGCCTCGTTACTTTGTGAATGGAACGGACCCGCAGCTACTGCCGCACCTGTTGGCATACGAACTACTACATCCGCATTTTGTCCCCAACGGTAATGTGATTTTGCCAAGTTGTTTACAATCTGATTAAATCCTTCGGTAACAAAATCAGCAAACTGCATTTCAACCATGGCTTTCATTCCATTGATGGATAAACCAAAACCACTACCTACAATTGCCGACTCACACAATGGTGTATTGCGAACACGCTTTTTACCAAACTCTTCTACAAAACCTTCTGTAATTTTGAACACACCACCATATTCAGCTATATCTTGTCCCATTAACACCAAATTGGAATGTTTGCGCATTGCCAATCGCATTGCATCCGAAATAGCATCAATCATACGTTTATTGGTTTTACTACCACTTGCTTTTGTTTCTACAAAATTAAATGGAGCATACATATCACGTAATTCTAATTCTGTATTTGGAGGTGGCAAAGTTTCAGCATACGCTAACTCAAGGCCGGTTTCAATCTCTTCTTTAATTTCAGAGCGGAACCCTTCAATCATCTTTTCATCCAATACCCCTTCTTGTAACAAATATTTTTCGAAATTATTCAATGGATCTTTTTTCCCCCAGATATCAAACAATTCCTTTGGAACATATTTGGTACCCGATGCTTCTTCGTGACCACGCATGCGGAATGTAATCAATTCCAATAAAATTGGACGAGGATTTTTGCGTATCGATTCGGTTAAACGTTTAACTGTATCATAAACCTCCAATACATTGTTTCCATCCACCTGCACAGCTTCCATTCCATAGCCAATTCCTTTATCGATAAATTGCTTGCAACGAAATTGTTCGTTGCTAGGTGTTGATAAACCATAACCATTATTTTCGATAGCAAAAATGACTGGTAAATCCCAAACAGCAGCAACATTTAATGCTTCGTGAAAATCACCTTCACTTGCTCCACCATCACCTGAAAAAACAACTGTTGCCTTATTATTCTCTTTCAATAAATTTCCTAAGGCAATTCCATCCGCAAGTCCTAACTGCGGACCTAAATGCGAAATCATACCTATGATTTTATACTCTTGGGTTCCAAAATGGAAGGAGCGATCGCGACCTTTAGTGAATCCACTTGGTTTACCTTGAAACTGACAAAACAAACGATTCAATGGAATACCACGAGAGGTAAATACACCCAAATTACGGTGCATGGGTAAAATGTATTCTTCTTTGTCCATTGCCATAGCAATTCCAACAGAGCCAGCTTCCTGACCAATACCGCTGAACCATTTAGCAATTTTACCTTGGCGCAATAGCACCAACATTTTTTCTTCAATCATTCGAGGTTTAAGTACACCTTTGTATAGGTCAATCAATACCTCATCTTTATATTTTTTTCTATCGTAACGAATTGGGGTTTCTGCAGTAATCATATCTATTGTTTTTACGGGCGTAAAATTATTAAAAAATAAGGACTTTTAGCGGTATAATTTCCGTAATTTTGTATTCTTATTATGATTCAAGAAATAGCCGTATATCTATTTGTTTTATTAGCACTTTGCTATGTTGGCTACCGCTTTTATGCAAGTATCAAAAAAAAGCAAGCATGCGACAAGTGCGAACTCATGAAAGCTGCTAAGAAAACCGAACTGAAATGATAAAAAAAATCACAATCTTTTTTTTCCTTGTTATCTCATCAATTGCAGGCATTGCCCAAAAAGATAGCCTAAAGACAAATACAGGATTAATATACGGACATAATCACTCCTATTTTTTAACTGCACCAAGTGGTTGGGTAATAGATAACGAAAGTGGACGAGAACAAGACTTAATGGCGGTATTTTATCCTAAGGGAGAAACTTGGGCAGATGCCGAAACGGTAATGTATACCACCTTTACAAGCTATGATACAACTAAAAACGAACAATTAAGGGAAGTAATTCAATACGATAGTACAGCATTTATTGCACGTGCACCGAAAATGAAAATTAAGGCAAAAGGAAAAATCCAAATTGCAAAAAATAAAAATGCAATTGTGTATGAATATTCCGATGCTGAAAATAAAAACTTTGAACGTGTTGCTTACATTGCTGAAAAGAAAGGTGTAGCCATGATTATCATCACCTCACGTACAAAAAATGGATTAGAGAAAAACACCAAGAAATTTCAATCACTCATCAAAACCTACCGCTTTTTAACGGACCAAGTAAAGTTACCTGATTAAAAACTATTTTGGTTGGGTAGCTTTTACCGATAGCACATATTTATAAACGGCATCCTTTTCTGTGTTCGAAATTCTCGCTTTATCAGCCATATTTTCAACAAGATCCTTCCACTGTGCTTCGCCATAGTTATAAATATTATTTGCACTATGGCAATTGATACAAGCACCATTTGTGTATAATTCATATCCTTGTTTTAACTTATCTAATGTAACATCAGCAAACTTAGCTTGAATCGCCACTAGCTCTTCATTGCCAGGAGCTTGAAGTCCTGTGGTTCTAACAAGTACCAATGGGGTTGACGAAGTTGCTGATGATTCAGATGTACTTGTTGTTGTAGTGTTTTTAGAAGTGCTGCATGCTGCAATAATTAAAAATGTAACTGCAAGTAGTGCTAATTTTGATTTCATAATTTATCGCTTTAAGTTAATTACAACACTCGTTTTTGTTGTTCGCTTGTTTTTATTGTTTTTTCCAAACGAGTTAAACGTGTTTTTTCTTGTTTTGCTGTCATAATCCAATGCAACATCACTTTTTTATAGGAAGGCGCTTGTGCATTGAAATAAGTCCATGCTAATTTATTCTTTTTAAATTGCTTTTCAAAATCAGGACTCAAAATTGAGGCTTCCTTTTCATGCGAATAAACACCAGATTTGTGTTCTTTCCTTAATGAAAAGGCATGCAATCCTTCTGGCTTCATCAATCCAACCTTTGTAAG
>JBIIOB010000156.1:0-5623 GCA_044337125.1 Bacteroidia bacterium | reverse complement strand
AATGTATTTAATGAATAGCTATAATTATTGATATTGTTATCTGCAAAACCATCAATGTATTCGGCACTCATCAGATCCGATGGTTCCCAATTAGAATTACAATGAATAACCGTATAGGAGTAGTTTTTTAAATCGGCTTGCAAATCATCAAAGCTCAATTGCAATTGTTCTTGTGAATCTAAATTTAATATCGGTTGCGATAATTCAAAACTAACATCGTGTAATTGTATTGATTTGATATAAGAACGATAAACATAATCTTCGTAACGCATGGAAGTGCTACCATAATAATCATCGGCTGTGGTATCTTTTAATGTAGGGGTGTTAAGTTGTTGCCACAAACTTTGTTTTTTTTCTTTTTGTGCTTGAGCAGCGGGAATAAAAACGATAAATTGGAGTAGAAGTACTGAAAATACAATGTGTTTCATCATGGTGTTTTATGTACAAGTATCGTTCCTTAAATTGGTTTATTCGCAAATACTATTTCCAAAATACCAGATATTGTTAATTGCAATATGGTTATTAATTTCAATATCGGAGTACAATGAGTTTTTATCACTTACTACTTTTGCTTGAAATCCGCCACGGTATAGCACAATGAACAAGGAACTTGTTACAATAATATTTGCTAAACGAAAGTTCTTGTTTTCAATAGGAAAGGAGAAGTTGGTTAAATATTTACGGTAAATTCGTATCCCTATATAGGCAAATACGGCACTTCCGGCAAACAATAATAAATTGGACCACAAGGAAACATAATTTAATGGTCCATCGGGAAATAATAAATAAAATAAGGCATTGCCAGTTAACAAGGAATTAAACTCTCCATACAATTTGATGTTGATAACACTTAAAAAGGATACAATCGAAATCATGCAGTAATGATACCATAGATTTACCAAGTGAATTCTTTTTGTTTTGTTGAACTGTTGGAGTATCCATAGTAAAAATGGGACAATCATGATAGCTGAAGCAACAGAGATATCCAATCGCAAGGCATACACAAAACTCATAACGGTTTCGGAATGTTTTAAATCTGGAATTTTTGCATGATGATAGGTGATAAAAAGCACTCTGAAAAATGCAAAATAAAACAGCCAAAACAGCAGTAATCGGATGATGTAGGGTATTTTAAGAAATTTCTCCATTTATTTTAAAAATAATTCACCTGGCCCTTTTCCTGATTTTTGAACATTGCTAGGATTACCGTAACACAATACATTTCCTTTTCCATCAATTTTGCAATCCAGTGTTCCCGTTGCTTTTACTTCTGAAGGTCCAATGGTAAATGTATGAATATAAGTATAAGTAGAGTTTAAATCTTTACAATATAAATAGGCGGTACCACCAATATCGCAGTAGTGTTGATTGGTAGTTCCTTTTAAAATTACATCGCCCGAACCAAAAATGTGTGAAATGATATTGGTGTTATTAACAGTAAGTTCAATATCACCTGAGTTTTTTGTTTCAATATCAAATGTTGCTTGAGTAATGGTATTTAAGCTACGCAAAGTTGCTGTTCCGCTATTGGTAATGTATTCAATTTTAGGCATAGTTAAATAAACGTTCAATGGTTTATCATAACTTCTAGTCCAGTTGCATCTGTTTTTGTTTCTAATGAACAAAGTGCCACCTTGCAATTCTGTTTCTATTAAAGGAACAATGTTTTCGCCTGCTTCAATCATAACTTCCTGAACTGAATCTTGCGTGATATACACATTTAAATTGTCTTCCGCCTCAACTTTGGTGAACTCACCTAAAGTTCTTTTTTCTTGAATAATTTTTCCTGTACGTTTGATACAATCGCACATGTTTTCTTTTTTACAGCTGTTGAAGGAAATTAGAACTGCAAAAATGAAAAGGCCAAGAAATAGTTGCGTTGCTTGTTTCATGTTAATTAAATTGATATCCAATTCCCCATTCAAAATAATCGGCTTTTGCCCAATGGGTTAATAGTGTTACGTTGGCCATTAAATGTTTGTTAATCATGTATCTCATACCTATTCGGTGAAACACTTTTCCATTGTAAGCTTGTTTTTTATACAAGTAATAACCAAATTCTATAGGAAGGGATAAACGATGGATCTTAAACTCATAACCCACTTTACCTCCAAATTGTGCAATGTCAAAAAACTGGGTGGTGTATACTGAGTCACTGGCCCATACTTCTTTTGTTGCATTGTTGTAGGCCATTTCTACACCACCACCAATTTTTGATTTATAGCCTATGGTTTTATATAAATTAACTTGTAATCCGAATGCCATGTATTTTGGACCTGTTGGCGTCTCCAATTCTTTTACACCCCAAACACCAATAATGCTTGGATTCCATCTTTTTTTATAGGTAGGAACAGTATCTCTGTTGTATACTAGTTTTTTATTTCCAATCAAATAACCTATTCCTAGATTAGTGGTAGCAACATTTAGTCCTAGGTTAGGAGTATTGGTTGCTCCATTCGAAGCATGGGATAATCCAGCACCAAAATCCAAACGTAGTGACTCGGTTAACATGGTGGAATAATTTAAACGCATATTCACAAATCCATTTAAGTGCGAACCGATTGCATTGTTTTTGTGATTGGTTTCTATATTGAATGGTTTTGTTAAAAAGCCTAAGCCAATTCCTATTCGCAGGTTTAGTGCATTTTTACGTTTTTGTTTATTTAACTTAAAGTTGATGAAAGGGTACAAACACTCCAATGTTCCTAACTGCTGAGGATTGGCAAGGTCGAAATGCATATAACTTACCCCAATTTCGGGAAAGGAATACAAACGTTGCCAAGGTTTGTCACCATTTGTTCTGAAAGTATACGATGCTTCTAGTCCTTTTACATGTCCTTTAATTAAATGGCTCATGTTGTTACGATGACTAATGATATAACCATAGTGACCTTGTGCCGAAACCATAAAATCATGGTTGGGCTTATTTTGAGCAAACGAGTTGATTGTCGTTATCAAAAATGAGCAAAGGCAAATGAAAAGGTATTTAATCGTGTTTTTCATTAGGAGTACAAAAATATCAAAAAATCGGCTTGTTTCACCAGCTTTTTTTGCCATTCAAAAGCGTACATTTGTGTAAATAGAATACACATATGGAAGAAAAATTAAAAGCATTTGAGCGCCTATTAATTATTATGGATGAGCTAAGAGAGCAGTGTCCATGGGATAAAAAACAAACCATAGAAAGTTTGCGCCATCTTACCATCGAAGAAACATACGAACTAGCAGATGCTATTTTGGATAAAGATATGCCCAATATTAAAAAAGAATTAGGAGATGTATTGTTGCATATTGTGTTTTATGCACGTATTGCTTCCGAAACAAATGAGTTTAACATTGCCGATGTTATCAATGCCTTATGTGATAAATTGATACACCGTCACCCACATATTTATGGTGATGTGAAAGTGGAGAATGAGCAACAAGTAAAAGAAAATTGGGAGAAATTAAAACTTAAAGAAGGAAACACTTCTGTATTGGCAGGTGTTCCTAAATCATTGCCATCATTGGTAAAAGCATCACGAATACAAGAAAAGGCGAGAGCCGTGGGTTTTGATTGGGAAAATGCTGATCAAGTATGGGAAAAAGTTCAAGAAGAACTTGCAGAATTTAAACACGAAATTGATAGTAATTCTTCGAAAGAAAAAATGGAAGATGAGTTTGGTGATGTGTTATTTTCATTGATTAATTATGCACGTTTTAAAGATATAAATCCGGAAGATGCATTGGAGCGGACCAATAAAAAATTCATAAAACGTTTTCAATATTTAGAAGCAGAAGCTTCAAAAGCTGGAAAACAATTGAGCGATATGACACTAGCCGAAATGGATGTGCATTGGAACAAGGCCAAAGAACTTTAATATGAATTTTTTATCACACCTTTATCTATCTGGAGATGCAGAAGGTTTGCTGATTGGTAATTTTATTGCTGATTCGGTAAAGGGGAGTGATTTTTTGAATTATCCTGAAGCGATTCAAAAAGGAATTGTATTGCATCGTAAAATTGATACGTTTACCGATTCACATCCAATTGTAGAGGAAAGTAAACAACGTTTGCGTGAGCGTTATAAAAAATATGCCAGTGTTATTGTGGATGTATATTATGATCATTACCTAGCTGTAAATTGGCAAACCTATTCTTCCGAAAGTTTGCATGATTATGCTCAAAAAACCTATCTGTTGATTGATAAAAACAAACATTTATTGCCTTACAAATCGCAACTGTTTAACGAATACATGGTGCAATACAATATTTTGGTTGCCTATGCTGAGCTCGAAGGAATTGATCGTGTTTTTCAAGGGATGTCGCGCAGAGCAAGTTTTGTATCCAATATGGAACATGCGATTCAAGAACTAAAGGAGCATTATCATTTGTTTGGGAAAGAGTTCGATGCTTTTTTTCCTGAATTACAACAATTTGTTAATACACAAATTGAGATTTCATAATTTCTAATTCAAGTTCTGGTAATGTTGCAAAAGTAAGTTTGCATCATGGAACTACTAACAAATCCTTTCTTTATTGGCCTTGCAATTTTAGTTTTTGCTTTATTGTTTATCTATTCACCTTTCGAAATTAATTTCGAGGATGGTGAAGATATTGAATGGTAAGCTTATTGCAGATTTAGCTTTTGCTGAAGTTTAAAAGCAATAAAACTAACAATTGGTGCCGCAATTACATCAATGCTGTAATGAACATGCTGCAGTAAAATTAACATTGCTACGATTACAGTACCGATGCTAAAAATCCATTTTAACTGTTTGTTTTTGAACCCAAAAGCAAACAAACAAATAGTGGCAGTATGTCCCGAAAAAAATAGATCTTTTAAATTTTCTCGTCCCGAATAAAAGGAAGATTCTAAAAAAATATCTTTTAAAGGAATAATATGTACAGGTGGTTCAAGTGGAACCAAATACAAGCAGGTAATACGAATTATCGTCATGATAGTATAAGCTTGTATCAATTGAATGAATACAATAGGATGTTGTGTTGCAATAACTAATCCTGTTAATCCAAAACCATAAGTGGTGATAAAGGTTATAGTGGAAACGTTTATAGGTTCAAATCGACTTAAAATAGGGTCGTTGAATACAAAACCAATTCGTGTTTCATTAAAGGTTAGGAAATGAAGGAATGAAAATAAAACAATTGCTAGTGTTAGCATTGAAAATAGGAATACGTAAATTTTTCTGGATTCAGAAAAATAGAGTTTCCAATTTGCTAGCATCTATTTTACAATTTTACCATTTTCGAAAGCAACAATAAATGCACCTGCAAATCCTCTTTCGAGCATTGTTGCTTTGTGCTTAACAGCTTCGTCATAATTGGTAAAACTACCACTGAAATATTTGGTAATGCCATTGTCCAAAACAAATGTTGACATATTCGGAACACCTTCGAGTTTCGGTTTTGCACTGTATGCACCAATTTGCACTTTGTAAATTTTTCCAGCTGGATTTGCTGTGGCTGCAGTAGGAGCTTTTGTTACTACTGTTGGGGGAATCACAACGGGTGTAGGTTCTTTTTTAACTTCGGAAACATTTTCCTTTTTTACTTCAGTAACAACAGGCTCTTTTTTTGGTTCTGGTGTTGGTTCTTTTTTAGTTTCAGTAACAACAGCAGTTG
>JBIIOB010000155.1:0-5667 GCA_044337125.1 Bacteroidia bacterium | reverse complement strand
CAAAACACTCCCGACAAAGCAACTTTCTTCGATCAAAACTTTAATTACCATGCCGGCAATGCTACATTGCAAGAACAAATTAAGGAAGGAAAAACAGAGGATGCCATTCGATTAACTTGGTCAGATGGAATAAAAAAATTCAAAGTTATCCGTAAAAAATATCTACTCTATAAAGATTTTGAATAAACTGAATGAAAACTACTTCTCTACTCCTTCTTTCCTTTTTATTTTCAATTAATACTCTATTTGCCCAAAAGCTAAAACGTGTAAAACGTTTTGGCAAAAACAAAGGACATTTAAAAATGTACTATTATGAACCAACTTCGATTGACAAATCGAAGCCGCAAGCAATGGTAGTTGTGTTACATGGATGCTTGCAATGTGCATCCTCTGTTGCAGCACAAACAGGTTGGAATAAATTAGCTGATGAACAAGGTTTTTATGTGTTGTATCCACAACAACGATTCACCAACAATCCTGAAAAATGTTTTAAATGGTACAAACGCAGACATACCAACAAAAACAGAGGTGAAAATTATTCCATCAAAAAAATGGTTGAATACATGCAAACACATAATAAAATTGATTCAGCAAATATATTCATCACAGGCTTATCCGCAGGCGCAGCAATGAGTGTTGTAATGATGGCCGATTATCCAGAAACATTCAATGCAGGAGCAATTTTTGCTGGTGGTGCTTATAAATCAGGCAATGGTTACATAAGTTCAATGATGGCTTTGCTTGGCTGGAGAGTAAAATCGGCAGAAAAATGGGGTAAAATCGTACGCAAACAAAATCCAGGTTTTACTGGTGAATACCCTCGAATGATTATTTACCAAGGGAATAGTGATTGGGTTGTAAACAAACGAAACGGAGTTGAGCTCATGAAACAATGGACCAATTTGCATCACCTCACAACACAACCTACCGAAGTTATCAATCAGTATGCGAACATCAAGGACATTCAACGCAATGCATATTTAACTCCTACAAAAAAAGAAGCGGTTGTTTTTTATAAAGTAAACAAACTATCACATGCATTGCTCATTAATCCAGGCAAATGTAAATACGAAGGCGGCAAAAGAGGCTTTTTCTCAAAAGATAAAAACTACAACTCCACCTTATTTACTGCTTATGATTTTGGCTTAATCAAGAAACCTGTAATTGAAGGCAAAAAGATGGTTTCAAAAGAAGAAAAAAATATCACATTTACGGTTCCTGCCTCCCAAAATTCTACTTATTCATGGAGCTTCCCTAGCGACTGTAAAGTGGTTAAAAATGACAATACAAATACGTTATCGCTCGACTGGGGAACAACTCCTGGCAATATCAATGTGAGCGAAACCGATGTTCAAAATTGTATGAAGCAATATTCGACTCTTTTTGTAGGTGTAGAATAACCAACTTCGCTATTAACAATTGTACGTTCGTAAAATCTATTTTACCTATCCATTTTTTTGCGTTTTAAAAGCTTACTTCGTAATAGTTAAACTTAAAACCAAAATCAATGAGCGTATTCGAAATCATAGGTGGCCAAAAGCTAAAAGGTGAAATCATTCCACAAGGTGCAAAAAACGAAGCATTGCAAATATTGTGTGCCGTTTTGCTTACTCCTGAAAAAGTAGTGATTCAAAACATTCCTGACATTGTGGATGTAAACAAACTCATTGATTTGTTGCGCGATTTAGGTGTGAAAATCGAAAAAACAGGTCACGAAGAATACACCTTCCAAGCAGATGATGTAAATGTTGATTATTTAAACTCTCCTGAGTTTAAGAAAAAAGGAGGAAGCTTACGTGGTTCAATCATGATTGTTGGTCCACTTCTATCTCGTTTCGGAAAAGGATACATTCCTCGCCCAGGTGGTGATAAAATTGGTCGTAGACGTTTAGACACCCACTTTATTGGTTTTCAAAACTTAGGCGCTAAATTCATCTACGATGATGAAAATGATTTTTATAAAGTAGAAGCTCAAAATTTAAAAGGCTGCTACATGCTGTTGGATGAAGCATCGGTAACGGGTACAGCCAATATCATTATGGCTGCAGTGTTAGCTGAAGGCAAAACCACTATTTTTAATGCTGCTTGTGAACCATACATTCAACAACTTTGCAAAATGCTAAACAGCATGGGTGCAAAAATCACAGGAATTGGCTCTAATTTATTGAGCATTGAAGGAGTTGAAAAAATGCACGGATGTACGCACCGTATGCTTCCTGACATGATTGAAATTGGAAGTTTTATTGGATTAGCTGCCATGACACAATCCGAAATCACTATTAAAAATGTAGCTTATGATGAATTAGGTATTATTCCAAACACCTTCCAACGTTTGGGTATAAAAATGGAACGCAGAGGGGATGATATTTTTATTCCAGAACAAGAAAAATATGAAATTGATACGTTTATTGATGGTTCTATTTTAACGATTGCCGATGCTATTTGGCCTGGATTTACTCCCGATTTATTAAGTATTGTATTGGTAGTGGCTACCCAAGCAAAAGGAACAGTGTTGATTCATCAAAAAATGTTCGAAAGTCGCTTGTTCTTTGTGGATAAGCTAATTGACATGGGTGCTCAGATTATCCTTTGCGATCCGCACAGAGCAACCGTTATTGGATTAAACCGTGAGCATAACTTAAAAGGCATCTCAATGACTTCTCCCGATATTCGTGCAGGGGTTTCCCTTTTAATTGCAGCCCTATCAGCTTCAGGCAAGAGTACTATCCACAATATTGAGCAAATTGACAGAGGATATCAGCATATTGACTTGCGTTTACAAAAACTTGGCGCGAACATTGTTAGAAAGTAGAAAAAATTGTAAATTAGCACTATGAAAAAAGTAAATATCCTATTAACAATTGCTGCAGTATCTGTTTTGGCAGTTGGTTTTATTAAATCTGATAAAAAAATTGGCGAATCTGGTGCTGTTGAAGGCACCCAAATTGGAAATAAAGCGCCAGAATTAAATTATAATACGCCAGAAGGAAAACCATTAGCTTTATCCTCTTTAAAAGGAAAAATTGTATTAATTGACTTTTGGGCATCATGGTGTGGACCTTGTCGCAGAGAAAATCCAAATGTTGTAGCTACTTATAATAAATACAAAGATTCTAAATTCAAAAATGCAAAAGGATTTACTGTTTACAGTGTTTCATTAGATAACAATAAAGAAGCTTGGATCAATGCCATTGCAAAAGATGGATTGGTTTGGACAAATCATGTGAGTGATTTAGGTGGATGGCAATCTGCTGGCGCTGCACAATACAAAGTAAATTCTATACCAGCAGGCTTTTTGATTGATGGTGATGGCATCATCATCGCAAAAAGTGAATCGTTGAGAGGAGAAGGTTTAGAAAATGAATTGAAAAAATTATTGAAATAACCACTGAATAACATTCTATTAACAAAAACAGAATCCAATTGGGTTCTGTTTTTTGTTTTTTGCAACTAGGCATTTTTTCGTAGATTTGAGTCAATTAAACCCTATCATTATAAAATGAAAAAATACATATTCCTGTCATTCTGCCTAATTATTAATTCATTAGGATTTTCGCAAGTAGAGAACTTTAAATCTTATTTTGGTTGCTATGGTGATAATGATACGCTAACAATTAAAACCATTCAAAAAACAAAGGCACTTCATATCCTTGGAAATGGAGAATCGAATGTAAATGTAAAAAAATGGGAAGTGGTTATTCAGGTGAAAAAAGGCAAAGCCTATACCTTTAAATCGAACTCATCATTGGTAACTGACCAAATACGTGAAGAATTACTAAAAAACTTTAAACGTACTGAGAAAATCACCATACAAAATGTTAGCATTTCTGCCTTCAACAAAAAAACAAAACAATACGAAGAATCAATAGTTCCTCCAGTTACCCTTTATCTAAATGAAAAGGGCAAGAAAAAATGTGATGAAAAAACGTCACAAGCACAAGATGATTTAGTACTAAAATTCTCATGCTTCAAATCTGGCGACATGGCCTCAATCAAAGAAATTCTTCGTTATCCAACGTTTACTATTATTAACTCAAATCCACAAGTTGACATTAAGATTATTTCTTACAATTACATTGCACCAAAAATGGATGGCAGAAGAAATCCAACTAATATTGAAAGCATTACAAATACGGCTTTACAATTGAATGATTCAAGCTTTAATATTGCTAAAAAATTATTACCAGGCGAAAGCTTTATACTAAGTGATATTAAGGTTGAATTTTCAAATAGAAAAACCAAATCAAAAGAAGTTATTACAGTAAATCCAATTATTATAACGCTTGATAAAAAAAGCACTGGCAAATGTGGAGATGTAAGTATCGACTCCTTATTTGTATTGGAGTATACTGGAAAATTATTGACAGGTAAAGACAAAAACTTACCATTAAGAAATCAAAAAGTGGTTTTGAAGGATGCGAATGATAGTATCATTCAAACTACATTTACCAACAGCTATGGTGATTTTACATTCAAAAATTTGAATGCAGATGAGCATTATTTAGTTAGTGTACCTGTGGAAGACAATACACAAATTAAGGATATGCAAATCCATTTGGCAAAAGTGGATGGAACCATTATTAAAACAATGGAAAAATCAGGAAATGCCTTTATTTACAAAGTTCTACCTGCAGAATTAAACATTTTAGCTCGTGAGGTAGAAGAAGACACTGAACTCCGTATCAAAAATTTCGGAACATCGAGCCAAACAGAATTAGTAGTGGTTGGAGATATTTATTATGCTCCCAATTCAGCTGAAATAGATGAAGAGTCAATGAAAATTCTGGATAAAATTACAACTTCTATGACATTAAACCCTGCATTAAAACTGGCAATTGAAAGTCATACCGATGCAAAAGGTGAAGACAGTTACAATTTAAGTCTTTCAACTAAACGTTCTCAAACGGTAGTGAATTACCTTATTTCAAAAGGAATTGCAACTAATCGATTATCAGCTAAAGGGTATGGTGAAACACAAATTAAAAACAGATGTAAAAATGGTATTGATTGTTCTGAATTAGAACATGAATTAAATAGAAGAACTGAATTCAAATTTACGAAGTAAATTGTATGAGATTTTTATTTATTCCGCTTTTGCTATATAGCAATTTTGTAATTGCGCAAAAGACAGAACAATTAGAGATTTACATTGATTGTTATACAAATAACGATACCATTTCGCCCCAAGAAATTGCTAATTTGTCAACCATAAATCTTTTGAACAACAAAGCGGTTCAACAAGAATATGCTCTTAATTCTTTAAAACTAACTGTTTTTGACCCCAATGGGAACACTACCAGTTATAAATTAAAATACGAAAGTAGTTTCACTATTAATGACAATATAAAAAAAACAATTGTTGGATCAGCAACAACAAAACCATATGCCATTACCATTGAAAATGTAGTTTTGTTGAAAAAAGAAAACGAACAGCTAATTCCCCTAAAATCCTCAGCACGCTTTTATGTAAATTTGCCAAGTTTAAAAACTTGCAACGAACTTTCCAAAAGTACTCCTACTATCACTGCAACGGTAAAATACACTGGAAAAGTATTATATGGAGCCAATAAAATCCCACTTATCAATCAACTTATTGTGCTTAAAAACAATAACAATGCGATTGTTTCATCTTCCAAAACAGATAAATACGGGGATTTCTCCTTTTCA